>JALZUX010000080.1 GCA_023301405.1 Granulosicoccaceae bacterium
ATCATCGGCAATCGCATGCGCCAGATCACCACGATAAAAGTCATCAAGACCGGCGCTGGCTAACGCTTCAAGTGTGGCGGCAATACGGGTCTGCTTGTGCAAGTCACCCAGCTGAACCGGCTTACCATTGTTCAGGTAGGTGTCGGCAAAACCGGGCTGGTCAATGAGTTCAGCCAATTTGCCGCTGGCATTATTCGCCAGTGTAGCTGCCACCGGCACACCCTCTTTTGCATGGTGAATCGCATCTTCAAATAGTCGCGACAATGGCATTTTCCCGCCGGCCTGCTGCGCCTGCTGATACGCCAACTGCCACCCGGCTACTGCCCCCGCTACGGTTAACGCCGCATCCGGCCCACGCCCCGGAATGGCATCGAGACCTTTCTCACGATAATAATCGACACTCGCCGCGGCCGCCGCGCCGCCGCAGGCATCAATGCCAACAGGCGCTTTTCCGGGTGAGTGCAGCAACCAGAAATTATCACCCCCCAAAGAATTCATGTGTGGGTAGACCACCGCAATAGTGCTGGCAGCCGCTATCATCGCCTCGATGGCATTGCCACCCTCTTTTAGTACTCGGGCTCCCGCCTCTGCTGCCAAATGGTGGGGGGCAACGACCATTCCGTTATAAGATCTTCTTGTATGCAGCATATTGCCTCTAAAATATAATACGATTGGCGCTATTATGACGCGCTTTTAACGCCCCGCAAGCGCCACGACGCCCGCTAAAATTAACCCAGAACCCAGCCATTCCCGAATTCCCATGGATTCTCGAAAAAACCACCAGGCGCCCAACGTGGCAAGCACCACGGCGCCTCCGACAATCACCGGCGTGGCAACACTGACCGGAAAAGCCTCGGTATAGGCTGAGCCGCCAAAAATATAAAAATAGCAGATTTCCGCCGCCCCGATGCACAACCCGGCACCAACAGCCCACCAGTAAGCGGGCGCTGGCAATACAAAGGATTCAACCCCCCACACTCGCAAAGTAGCCAAAAACACCAGAGAAACAGACAACGCTGCTACCTGCAGAACAATAGTGGCGGTAATAGTTGTGACGGCTGCCAACTCTGCATGCACCGATGATTGCTTAATAAGTAGGTTATAGCCCGCATAGAACACCGTTGCCGCGAGAAGCAAAGCGATACTTATCATCAAAAAGACCCCGTGATTACGCCCCTCTATCTTACTCGTGAACCGGCACAAACAGGGTGTACTTTCGGCAACGGTCGGGAATACTCAGTAATCAGACTCTGATCACGCCTTAGTGGCTATCCGAGAACAAGGGGTCGTAGCGAGGGTGTGAAATTTTAAACCGGATATATCCATCAATAGAGACAAATAGTTGTTCTTCTTTAGCGAAATTGATTGTAATAACTGACCAAAAAACCGCATCCGCAGCAGATCTTTGTTGCCGGCCAGCACCGAAGTCTATAGTCATGGCAGAATTTCAGAAAAACACCAGACAGACAGAATCAGTGCTGTACCACAAGTACAGATTTACACTACTTTTACCATCAAGATTGCCAGAACCCCCGAGGTGCCGTTAAATACACAGCATCCAAGAACAGAACGGCGGAGCCCATCGTGAGTTTAATAAAGCAACGCAGATTCGCCCCCTATTTTTTAACCCAGTTTCTGGGGGCGTTTAACGACAACGTATTTAAAAATGCGCTGGTGATTTTGCTGACATTTAAAATTGTCTCCGATCACAGCAGCATTCTAGTCAATCTGGCTGCGGTGATTTTTATATTACCGTTTTTTCTGTTCTCACCATTGTCAGGCCAACTGGCAGACAAGTATGAAAAAAGCAGCCTGATAAGAAAAATCAAATGGGTTGAAATAGTCATTATGACACTAGGTGTCATTAGTTTATGGCTCAACTCCATACCTGCGTTACTTGGCGTGCTATTTCTAATGGGCACACAATCAGCATTTTTCGGCCCGATCAAATACAGTATTCTACCCCAGCACCTATCACGTGAAGAACTGATGAGTGGCAATGCTCTGGTGGAAGCCGGTACATTCATGGCAATTTTGCTGGGCACCATACTGGGCGGCATACTGGCGAGTTTTGAACACTACCTGGTACCTGTTTCTATCGCGATCCTTTCTTTTTCGATACTCGGCCTGATCATTAGTCACTTTATCCCGTCTGCACAGGCAGAAGAACCCAGCCTGGTTATTGACCGAAACCCGCTGCGAGCCGGTAAAAATATTTTTAAGGCACTGGCCAGCAATCAAGCCAACTTTTATACCGTGTTCGGTATTTCATGGTTCTGGTTTTTTGGGGCAACCTTCCTGACACAGATTCCCAATTTTTCACGAGAATATTTAAATGGTGATCCCTATGTAGCAACACTATTAATGGCGATGTTTTCCATTGGTATTGGCCTAGGATCTTTTATATCTTCAAAATTATCAAAGGGCCGCGTTGAAATAGGGCTGGTGCCAATAGGGGCATTCGGCCTAACAGTCTGCGGTGCCTACCTAGGCTTGATAGATATTCCGTTCAGCGCTGACACCACTGGCATTCTGGATATGTTCAAGCAACTGCCATACATTAAATCACTGTTGGCCCTGTTACTATTAGCAGTGTCTGGCGGACTGTTTATCGTACCGTTGTATGCTTTTGTACAAACCAATACTCCACCTGAATATTTATCCAGAAATATTGCCGCCAACAATATGCTAAACGCCTTATTCATGGTTATTGCGGGCATCTTTGCAATCGCCTGTTTTGCAATGGGCAACAGCATTCAAAATTTATTTGCGATCGTCGCCTTACTAAACGCTGTAGTAGGTTTGTTTATATTTAGGCGTGTGCCAGAATTTACTCTACAGATGGTTGCATGGATACTAATGCATACGCTGTACCGTATAGGCAAGCACGACCTGAACAACATTCCGAAAGAAGGCGCTGCTATTTTGGCCTGCAACCATGTCAGCTTTGTTGACCCGGTTGTTATTGGTGCGATTTCCCCGCGACCAATGCGCTTTGTGATGTACTATAAAATATATAACACACCAGTCGCCCATCACTTTTTCAAAAGTGCCGGAGCAATTCCCATCGCCACACAAAAAGAAGACCCTGAACTACTACAAAAAGCTTACGACAGCATTGCAGAGACCCTGGATCGCGGTGAACTTGTATGTATTTTTCCCGAAGGAGGGCTAACACCTGACGGCACTATCCAGGAACTACGACCGGGTATCGAACGCATATTGGAACGCACACCCGTACCAGTGATACCGAT
Source organism: Granulosicoccaceae bacterium (assembly GCA_023301405.1). Lineage (GTDB taxonomy): Bacteria > Pseudomonadota > Gammaproteobacteria > Granulosicoccales > Granulosicoccaceae. The sequence goes on from JALZUX010000080.1 coordinate 3,255, forward strand.
GGCGTTAAGCGGCCTGTGGGGCACCTGGTTTTCAAGAGTGAAAGGTCGTGCAATGAAAGGTTGGCCGCGCAATTGGATGAAAAAAATCGACGTATATGCAGGCAAGCCGATTCCGCCTGTTGATGCAAAGCTACCGGTGTTATTGCAGCAAATCAGCGCTTTGCGCAAGGAAGCATAGGACCTCGTTAAATTATTTGCTTAGATGGCGAAATAACAAACCAGGCGCCTGTTGGATGCCCCCCGCCGGGGGCTTTTATATTAAATGTCTGGTTAAGGTGTTGCCTTCAGCGGAACCCTGTGGGGCTGCTGTGTTAGAAGCCCCCGGCAAGGACACCATCCAATACACCATCTACCCACTGAAAGGACACATCTAAAAGCCCTACCCCTTGGTCGCCCCAAGTGTAAGACCAGCAATAAAGTGCTTCTGCATGGCGAAAAACATCAGTACAGGTGGAAGAGACGCCAGCAACGATGCCGCAGACACCAAATGCCATTGCTGTACAAACTCACCATTCAGGGTACGAACACCCACCGTTATTGGCAGGCTTTTGTCCTCTTGAACCAGCACCGTCGCCCAAAAGAAATCATTCCAGATAAACGTGAAAATCAACACACATAAGGCAGCTATTGCAGGCTTCACCAACGGCAACACCAAATACCAGAATATCTGAAACTCACCCACCCCCTCTAACCGCGCAGATTCAATTAGCTCAAACGGCAGCGCCTTCATAAAATTGCGCATAAACAACGTGCAGAAGCCGGTTTGAAAGGCGGTATGAAACATCACCAGACCGGGCACTGTGTTGATGATCTCGAGCCGGTTAGACACATCGACCACCGGCAGCATTAAGATTTGAAACGGAACAAAGTTACCGGCAATAAACAAAAAGAATAACGGTAACGCCCACTTAAACTTATAGATCGCTAATGCATAACCCGTGAGACACGCAAGCCCGACCGACATCACCATGGTTGGAAAGGCGATCAACAAGGTGTTCAGCAGGTATCGCATCGCGTCTGTTTTAGCGAATACTTCACCATAATTTTGCAGCATCTGAAATGAGCTGGGAATACCAAATACATTGCCTATCGCAATATCTGACGCCGGGCGGATGGAAGTCATGAAAATCGCCAGTAACGGCAACAGCCACAGAAACAGCGCTATAGGTAATGACAGCTTATAGGCGCGCTGCAACTTAACAGAGGATTTTTCAATTGGTTTGGGAAACATTTATCTGGACTCCACTTCGTCTTGATACATGCGCCACAAAAAGTAACTGATGTAGATCAACATAATGAAGAACAACACGGTCGCAATGGCTGAACCATAACCATAACGCCCTACCCCTTCACCGACAGCCTGATCATACATGTAGTAAGCCAACACGTTGGTCGAGCCGTAGGGGCCGCCCTGAGTCATAGTGGCGATCATGTCAAACGAGCGTAGCGCACCGATCACAGTAACTACAATGGCAATAAAGGTAGCGGGCTTAAGCTGCGGAATCACAATATGCCACAACATGCGCCAGCCTTTGGCGCCATCAAGACGACCAGCCTCGATCAGATCTGAAGATACATTGTTGAGTCCGGTTAAATAAAGAATCATGCAATAGGCGATCTGCGGCCATAAGCCGGCGGCAATAATGCCGTAGTTTGCGTAGTCTTCATCGCCTAGGATCGACGGCGGATCAACTGTGCACACTCTTGTCAGGTTACCGACAATATTGGTTTTTGTATCGCAGTAAAACCAGCTCCAGATCTCACTAAGCAAACCAAACTCGGGGTTATACGCCCAGGTAAATATTAAACCGACAACCACTTGGGAGATTACGAACGGAAAGAAGAAAAGCGATTTATAAACACGAATTCCAGCTACCGTTTGATTTAGAAACAACGCTATAAACAACCCGATCGGCACGGCCAACATAAATAGCAGCAGCCACAACAGGTTATTTTTTAAAGACGTATAAAAATTAGGATCATCAAGCAGTAACCGGTAGTTGTGCAAGCCAACCCACTCTCCAGTCCAGATACCATTGATATCGTACAGGCCATTCCATCGTGTGAATGAATATGAAATTGATTGGAAGATCGGCATGATCACGTAGATCATGAAAAATATCAGCCCGATCGACAAAAACAGCCACGGTGCAATCGCTAACTTATTACGCTTGTAATAAGAAGACCCGGTGATCATAAAAAGGGTTGACACTATGGCCCCTACCAGCAGCGCCATGCGCGCAAGGAAGGTGGGGACTCTGGCTTCGATTTGACGCGAAAAACCAAAGAACTCCTGCACCATTGTAGTGCTTACAACAAAAAATAATAGTGATAGACAAGCCGCTAATACGACTGCGGCAATACCAATCTGCCTTGTGGAAGTGGCGAACCGATCATTCGGGTGCACTGCAGTAATTGGCATTCAATTCTCCGAAGCCAGCGTTATATCCGGCATAGGATCAGGTGGCAAAAGCGAAACCGGCTACGCAAGGTAGCCGGTTTCATTTTTATTACTTGTAAACTTCAGACTGAACTTTATCGAGATTTTCAAGTATTTCATCTAGTGCAGATGGATCAAGCATGAATTTTTGAAAGCCTTCCATACCAGCTTTAGCCATCGCAGCAGGCGCGTCTCGATCGTAGAACTGTGCTAAACCAGCCGCAGTCGACAATGTTTCCATGCCTTCAACAATGAACTTGTCATCAGTATTGATTTCTGCTGCCGCGTTTGGCGGAAGTTGACCAATATCTTTATTCCACTGACCCTGTACTTCCGGAGTAGCGATGAATGACAAGAACTTCTTGGCGTTTTCAACGTTTGTTGCATTAGCCGGAATAAAGAAAGCGTCAGCCGGTGCTTCTTCTGCACGTGGCAGACCCGGAGTGATTTCAGGGAACTGAAAGAAATCAATCTGCTCATCTTTCAAGCCGGCTTCCTTATAGGAACCTACCGAGAAGTTACCCATCACATACATTGCCGCGTCACCTTTGGCGAAAGGTGCGATAGCATCCTGCCATGACATCGTGGCGTGCGTATCAACAAAAGAACAGCGATCAAGCATTTCTTCCCAGTTAGCGAAGGTTGCCCGGATACGGTCGTCGGTGTATTTAATTTTACCGGCGGTAAGATCGTTGTGTACATCGTAGCCGTTGGTTCGCAGATTCAGGTAATCAAAAACACCAGCCGCCGTCCAAAGAAATTTTGTTCCGATAGTAAATGGTGTAACGCCACCTTCTTTCATCGCATCACAGTTACCTAGGAGATCGTCCCATGTTTTTGGTTCACTCAGACTAAGCAGGTCATAGATATCTTTGCGATAGTACACCCCCCACTGATAATAAGAGTAAGGTACGCCCCACTGCTTACCGTCACGTGTCATGGTTGGCTTGATCGCGTCAAATTTAGACGACAGGTTTTCATCAGAAGCCCACAAATCTGATATATCCATAAACAGACCGGCATCAACAAATGGCCCCATACGATTACCCGGGTACCAGGTGATTACGTCTGGTGCATCGTTTTGCAATGCGTTGCGAATAGTGCCTTTATGCGCTTCGCGATCGCCGTTATTAGCAATCACATTGATATCAGGGTTGGCTGCTTTAAAAGCTTCAACCGCAGCATCATAGGCCGCTTTCTTATCAGGGTTCAGGTCATCAAAGGTGATGACAAGATCACTGGCCATAGCACCGGCCGACAGCAAACTACTTAGCGCCGCGCCAAGTGCCAGTTTAGTGAATTTATTAGTCATAAAGCGTCATCCTCCACTGGATGTTAAAAATAAAATGGGGCGATGATGCCCCCTGTTGACCAGTAAATGGTCGATCTAAAAAACCACAATACACTTATGCGATTGAATTTCAGGTTGCTGCATTTTTGCTACAACCCAAAGGTATTCATTTAACCATTGCAACGGCGCAGTTGTTCTGCTGCTGCTTCCGGCAGTACCGGGTTAATTATATTGCCACTGCCTGACTCAAACCCGGCCAGGTACTTAACCTTATTTAGATCACGCAAAGGTGGTTGCATAGCGACATGAAAGCACCAATCACCGTTAGCACTATCATCATCACACGGTGCGTTATGAAGCAGTGTCACATTCGGGCAGGATCTCTTGAAAACCTTATCATAGCGCTGTGCCTGACGCTGATACATTAACGCCAGTTCTGTGAGTTCAGCTTTAGTCATTTCAGCTAAAGACCCTACATGTCGGGTGGGTACTATCCAGGATTCAAAAGCGAACCTCGCTGCAAACGGCACAATAGTCACAAAGTGTTCGCCCCGCTCTACTAGCAAATCAGCTTGATACTCCGGCCTTTTTATCATTGCCTGCAACAGCGATTGCTGGTGCGCTGCGGTGTATATAGTTTGCGCTCGACGCATACGGCTAGCGCTGTCAGTCACAAAATCAGTGGCATAGATCTGACCGTGCGGGTGCAAATTCGATACACCGGTTTCAATACCTTTGTTTTCAAATATTAAAACGTTTTTGATTAATTGCTGTGAACTTAGTGTTGCGTATTCAGATGCCCACAACTCCACTACTGCAATCATTTCACTTGTTGATAGCTGCGCCAGTGTTGCATCGTGTCGTTCAGACCAACACATTACCCGACAAAACCCCGTGGCATCAGCAGACAGACCAAGGACATCAGCTTCAGCATTGGTCCCGTTAGCATCATTTGACATACCAGCCAGTGATGCAAAATCGTTATCGAACGCCCAAGGCGCAGTATAACTGGGATTTACATGTCCACTTGCACGGGTAACACCGGGGCAAAGATAACAATCGGGATCATGCCGCGGCACATTGCTTTGCATAGATGTGGTTACCGCACCGGACCACGGCCTACCGGAAGAAGAAGCAGAAATCACAACCCATTGTTCAAGCAAGGGCTGCCAACGACGTTGCTGGCCACTCATGCAGTGACCTCTCTAACACCACCGGCAGGGGTGATTTGATGAATCTTGGCGGTGAGGCCGGTTGCCTGCGGATACACCGACTCTACACAGCGAGATAGCTCTTTTATTTGATCATTATGAACTAAATTCACCGTACAACCACCGAACCCGGCACCTGTGAGTCGAGCACCGATAACACCTTCTACTTCACTGGCAATGTTGACTAACTCATTCAACGGGTCACTGGATACATCAAAGTCATCGCGTAACGACGAATGGCTTTCGTACATCAGTTGACCAAAGCCTGCCAAATTTGACAGACGTAATTCAGCCACAGCATTTTTCACACGCTGATGCTCTGTAACTACATGTCTGGCTCGGCGGTAGACAACTTCATTCGCAGAATCAAACAGATCTTTGGCATCGAATAATTGTTGCGGTGTGACCTGAGCCAGTGTTGATGCCTTATAGCTTTGCTGCAATATATCCAGTGCCGTACGGGTTTCAGTCACTCTTTCATTGTATTTTGATTCACTGAGTTCCCGGCGCTGATTGGTGTTGATCAGTATAAGAGCGTAATCACCTAGCGTTAGCGGTACTTGCTCGCATTCAAGCGTTTCGCAATCAAGCATCATGGCGTGATTACGCTGCCCCATCGACACGGCGTATTGATCCATTATACCGCACTGCACACCGACAAAATCGTTCTCAGCGGACTGCGCCATTTTGATGATTTCAAGCAAACTACGATCACCACTGTTCAACTCATTTATGGCGAACGCAGTCACTACCGATATAGACGCCGATGACGATAACCCCGCACCGTTAGGCACGTTACCGGAGTAAAGACATTCAAACCCGTCAATGTCATCACCTGCGTTTACAAACTGTTGAATGACGCCCAGCGGATAGTTGATCCAGTGATCACCGTACTTCTGGCTCACCTGGTCATTTGACAGTACCGCGAATAAATCAAAGTTGGTCGACGCCAACTGATAGTTTTTCTTGTTGGTCGGCCGGATTAGCAGCGTGGTGCCGTAATCAATCGCACAAGGAAACACCAACCCGCCATTGTAGTCAGTGTGATCTCCAATCAAATTGACCCGCCCGGGCGCAAAAAACCTACGAACCGGCTCTGCAGATTCACCAAAGCGTTCGATGAAAAGTCGCTCAAGCTCGCTACTATTCAACGGTGGTTGTCCTGTCGATCAAGTTCGACGATTTTGTTTCTAGCATTAACAGGGGGTCTAATTGTTCAGCACTCAGCATTTTTATGGTCACCTTGAAAGCTCTCTATTGTGCTTGAACCAAATAAGTGGAACAATGTTCCAAAAAGTATAAAAGCCTCTACAGGAAGCTGTCAATGGAAATCACCACAAGCTTTAAAATAACCTAGGCTGACCTATGGCAAACCCTCCTTCCAATGCGTCTGCACAGACAAACAACGTTTCAGCCAAGAGAACTACACGCCGCACCTCCGGCACAGCCTCTACCACCCAATTAGCGTCTAAAGTACCGCCAAAGAAAACAGCGCCAAGCAGCGGCTTCACACGCGCTATACGACTACTGGAAGAAATCGCCAGGCACGGCCCACTTCGATTCGCTGAACTTCAAGAACGCCTTGCATTGCCAAAGGCCACTCTGAACCGAGCCCTTACTGATCTGCAACTCGAGCGCATGATCGCTTTTGACGAGCGCAGCATGACTTATAGCTCCGGCTACCGCGTA
>JALZUX010000081.1 GCA_023301405.1 Granulosicoccaceae bacterium
TGTTGTTAATAATACGTACTTGATACCAAACATTTTATTTCCCGATAATAATAGCTGATGGAGGCAGAAAGGCTTTCTTTTGATAACTCTTTGCGCCATTGAATATTTTACAAACCGATGCTGCGTAAAAGCTCAGTGCACCCCCTGCGCAAGCAATTGAATTCAGGCGCCTATGCACAAGCGAATATATCAACCACCCCGAAGGTCTGTGGATTGACGATACCTGGAGCTTCCAGCTTCCTGAGTGGTTGCACGCGAACAGGTGGTGAAAAATGGCGACACCAATACCAAGAGATTTTTTTAAAAAAACACCTATTGGTTGAATTGTCGAAGACCTTCGAATGTCTGAATAACTATACAATAATTGAATCTATACGTCATGACATGTAACGCGCTATAGGTACAGGAATCATAAACGCTGCTACCAGCACAAGCTGGTAAGACGCTACTGTCGGTCTGACCACCCTGTTCCACCGGGCTTCCTTCGCTTTCATCCCGTTATGCTGGTTTTCGCAACAATGATCCTGATAGCGCAATCTTAAATAGACACCCGTAGTAAAGCGCATAAAACACGAAATTTCTGCTCGATAGATAGGACCACTAGAAATGGAAAGTCGATCCCTATACCGTGGATGCCGTGATACTCTTAGCACAGACCAGTCATGGAGAACGTTCCAACTTATATACCGACGATACTTTTGGCGTATGGGATGGTTGTTTCGGATGCCAAAGTATATTCGGGGATCGATAACAAAGAGATTGGCCAACTCAATAAATAGATAAAAAACACAGTCGAACGCTTTAATCCTGTTCGATCAGTCACCCCTGAACAGGTATTTGAACTCGCTTTTGAAGCGATAAACCCATCCAGCCGCAACAACGCTGACATCGCGGTTCGCTTTGGCGCGCTGGCGCCATAAATTCATCGTGAAAGATCTACCAACACCCTCACTGACGTAAAACGAATGAACAGCAATGCCTGACCCAACCGATAGTGATCCGACTCATACCGACCCGACTGATAGCATGGACAAGATAATCACCGGCGAAGTCAAGCCCGCACGACCCGGCGCCCTCACCGCACAGCTGCGACGCAAAGCCGCTGCGAAACGAAAACAACAAGCTCCCGCAAAAAAATCAGCCGCACAAGCTCCACCGACAATTACCATTCAACACAATCCTGTTGGCGATCTTGCCGAGGCTACAGAGCGGACCGAAAAATGGTTTGCCGGCAACAGCTGGAGCGTATTCGACTTTCAACGCGCGGCATGGGACGCCTGGCATCAACAACAATCCGGCCTTATACATTCACCTACCGGCAGTGGTAAAACCTTGGCAGCGTGGTTGCCAGCGGTACAATCAGCGCTGTTAGAACCAAAGTCGCCCACCGGCTTACAAGTGCTATGGATAACACCATTGCGAGCACTGGCTTCTGATACCTGCAAACAGTTACAACATGCTGCCGTCGCATTGCAGGCGGATATCCGGGTTGAAGTTCGTACCGGCGACACCAGTCAGAGCATACGCGCTGGTCAGCGCAGCAAACCGCCCTTTGCGCTAATTACCACGCCGGAAAGTTTATCGGTAATGCTGAGTGACGCCAATGGGAAAAACACGTTTAAAAAATTGCACACCATTGTTGTCGATGAATGGCACGAGCTACTCGGCAGTAAGCGCGGTGTACAATTGCAATTGTGCCTTGCCAGACTACAGCGCCAGTGCCCGGGCCTGCGAGTCTGGGGACTATCGGCAACACTTGCGAACCTGCAAGAAGCCATGGCAACGCTCATCAGCAGCGATACGCAAGGCAAGCTGATACGCGGAGTAGTGCCAAAGCAAGTGGTGGTCGAGTCCTTGCTGCCGACTGGCACACAGCGCTTTAAATGGTCCGGGCACCTGGGCGTGGAGCTAGCCGATGCTGTCACCGGAGTGATAGAAAAAGCCACCAGCACACTGGTATTCACCAACACAAGATCACAGGCCGAGCTATGGTACCAGGCGCTGCTCACAAAACGCCCGCAATGGGGTGATCAAATTGCCTTGCACCATGGCTCACTTGATCAAAAGCTGCGCTCTGACATAGAGGAACGACTGCGACAGGGCACCGTTAGCTGCGTTGTTTGCACCTCATCACTTGATCTCGGTGTCGATTTCAGTCCGGTCGATCAGGTCATCCAGATTGGCAGCCCCAAAGGGGTTGCACGACTACTGCAACGCGCCGGGCGCAGTGGCCACCAGCCGGGCTCTGTTTCAAAGGTAACCTGTGTGCCCACCCACGCCTTTGAGCTGGTAGAAATCGCCGCTGCACGCGACGCATTGCACAACAATAAAATAGAGAGCAGGCAGTCGCCCACACTGAGTCTTGACGTACTGAGCCAACACCTGGTAACCATCGCCATGGGTTGCGGTTTTTGTGCAGACGACATGCTGCAGGAAATAAAAACCACCACCGCATTTAAAGCAATAACAGATGAACAATGGCAATGGGTTCTGGACTTCATTACTCGCGGTGGCCAGGCTCTGCAGGGCTATCCGCAGTTTCA
>JALZUX010000082.1 GCA_023301405.1 Granulosicoccaceae bacterium
CCGCTGCAATCAAAACCGGCCAGCGTCATCTCTTCTCTTTTCACCTGATCAAGGTTCGCTAACACTTCATCACCGGCAGCACGAGCAACTAACCGTAACTGTGACGCTTGTATCGCCGCGACCACGTTGGCATATCCTCGAGATAGTTTCAATTGATGACTACAGCCATCTTTGAAGCTTGCCAGAAACGCTTCCTCTGCTTTATGCACCTGTTTCAAATGATCAACTACCTGTCGACCAAAAAGCGTTTGTATGGCGGCAAGATCGACAATCCGGCACTTACCCGGCAGCACCGCTGAGTAGCGATCTTTTTTGCCCAGTGTTCTTCTGATCATAGCGGCAATGATCAAATCATTATCAATCACTTGGGAGCCACGGCGCTTGTTACCGTATTTCTGCACACCGAGCAGCATCGCCGCTAACAGCAGCTCAGCGGCGATAGCAGGCTCCAGCTTGGCAAAGCTATTGGTATTGACACTCTTACCACTACTTTTGATCTGCGATAACAACGAGACAAGTGCGATTTCTTCTGCATTCGCATCAAGGTCAGGCATCAAGGCGTCACAAACAATTTGCTTTCCTCGAACAGTCTCCAGCACGCCCAATGGCACATCCGCCAGATTCACCCAGCTTTCACTTTCACTTTTAAGCCATTCACGTGATACGCGACCAATCAGCGCGCGCTCATCATCCCTGGTCGCAACCAACAGATTATAAGCCCGCAACAGGTTCTTGATATCTGTTGAACAGGTATTAGACAGTGCACCCCTGATCATCGTCAACTTCACAAAGCACTTCCTGGTTCAAGAAGCAGAACCAAGCCACAGTCGAAGCGTGACTATTCCGCAATTTCATAGATAGTCGGCGGCTTAAAGCGAGGGAACTTGATGAAACTTGCTGTGATTTGCAAAGTGCCGTCCAAACACACCCGTAACGCTGCAAACCATTGTTTTACATGTTAACTACTGATGATCTGGCTAGTACCAAAATAACGGCATCAAATCAGACCTATTGGATTTAGGCCATCACCGCAGAGGTAAAAATGTGATTTGATTCAACCATCCACGCACCTTTCACCTGCAGGCATACCTGTTTTCCGGTAGCGTTATTGCAAATTATAGTTGACGTATACGTCTGAGAGTCAATATCGAGGACCACTTCACACTGCTTAAAATCTATAAAGGCTTGCACCTTGTGATAACAGCATTTGTAATTGCTCTCTTTGATAGAAAAAATAAGCTTACGGGTCCAGCGCGGCAAGTGCTGAGTGGCGGTAAATTCTGCAGAGGTTAACACGATTTCTTCGACTTCAGGGTTCAGGTCTTCGAACATTTCCACATCCACCCCGAGGCCGGCAACAGTCGACACAGGAGCCACCACAACGGTGCAGAAATCATCACTATGGCTGATACTACCAGTGATTTTTTCAGGCCATAAGGGTTGTCGATAACTACCAGCCAGAAGCGGCTCTGCCGTGCCGGTTATCACAGCGATTAATCTACGTGCCAGGTGTCGACCGGCAGAGTATTCAGCCAGACGTTTTTCACACACATCGCCCAACTGCGCGCGCTCGGTGGGCGTCAGTTCTGTTGGCCAATTGTGCCTATGCTCGACCAGCGTTAAAACACCGTCCGGAAACAGTAAAGAAATATCCGGACTCGCTTGGTTTGCTGGACAAGTAGGCAAAAATTCCATTTCACTCCAATGAATAGAGTTTGCTGCATCAGTCATGGCTACTATTTCCAAAAATGTAAAAGTGCAGATAAGGCAGAGCCGTCCTTTAGCTCGGCCAGCACGCAGCACCAAACCTCAGGCCAAACAACCTGACTTTCAAGCTCTATTGCTGCTTGTTAATCGAATTACATTGATGATCGGCGTCTAGCGTTCAAGATGACGTGACCCACTACCAACTTAACGAGGTTAATCAGGGTACTACGTCGATGAGTTGATCTTTTGTGAACCAGAAGACTGCCTTGGCACAAAATTACTTAACGGCACATTCAGACCACTGCTTGCAGAACCAAATCGCGTCCGCAGTGGCGGAACAGTGTCTAGTAACAACATCGAGCTGGTCCGAAACAACCCCAGCGGCACTGACAACGGCCACGGCTGACGACGGAAAACCCGCGCGAGCACGTCCGTTTGGCGAACCACCAAACGCTGGTCGGCAGCACGCTGCGTTACAAACTCTGCCAGAGATTCGCCGATATCAACACACGCACTTAACCGGGCCCCAAGCTCAAAGACATCACGAAGTGCCAAATTCAACCCCTGACCAGCGACTGGATGCAGCGTTCGTGCAGAGTTACCAACCAACACCACGCGATCTTTCATTTGCGAGCGACTTTCGTGCAGCGCTAACGGAAACATCGCACGACGCCCAACGGCTTCAAATCGGCCCAACCTGCCCCCGAAGCGCTGCTGAATCAGCGTTAGGAAATCAGCATCTGTTTTTTCTATCCACCGGTCTGCCACTGCGGAATCAGCAGTCAGCACCATCGCCATTTGCCTCTTTGCAAGCGGCAGAAGAGCCAATGGTCCACCGTCGGTAAAGCGCTCGTAGGCGATATTCTGGTGGTCACGTTGGCACTGCAGGTTCGCCACAATCGCATGTTGAAGATAGTCAGTCGATGTTGATTTAATGCCCACACTTTGACGAATTTTTGAATGCGTGCCATCAGCTGCCACCAGCAATGCGGCAGTTATCTCAATAGACCCCGCGTCGCTAACCACTTGCACAGTAACAGCGTCAGGAGAGTTTTCTACTACCTCGGCAGAAGCCGGTTGCAACAACTGAATATTCGGTTGGTTTTTTACCTGAGCCATTAAATAGCGCTCAAGTAAATGATTTTGAATCACCACGCCAAGCGAAGGGACGTCAAGGTCTTCTGATCGCAACCGCACCGCACCGTACTTACCACGCTCAGTGACATGAACCGATTTAATCAAGCAACCGGTATTTTCCGGCCACAACTGCTGCTCAGCCAACAACTCACTGGAACGACGGGACAACGCCACGCTGCGCACATTAAGCCCGTCGGCTTGCACCAAAGCCGCACTGCCGTTATCAATCAGCGTTACCGCATACCCGGCACGAGCTAACAACAAGGACTGCACGTTGCCCACGATACCCGCACCAACAACAATAATTTTTACCGCTTGTTTACTCACGATCAATTTTCAATAAGTCCGGTAAAGCAGTCGATGTTAGCTTGCTTGCATAATGGCTTCAATTTCATCAACAGCCTTAGGTACGCCACTGGTGATTACTTCTGGTCCATCGTCGGTGATTAGAATATCGTCTTCTACTCTGATGCCAATATTGCGATAACGCTTAAGCACACCACTGGAAGCTGGCAAATAAATACCGGGCTCAATAGTTAACGCCATCCCCGGCTCTAGCAATCGCCACTTGTCATCAACTTTGTAGTCGCCAACGTCGTGTACATCAAGCCCCAACCAGTGGCCGGTACGGTGCATAAAGAAACGCCGGTAAGCTTCTTCTTTTATCAAGGTTTTAAGGTCACCTTTCAAGATACCCAGGTTCATTAGTCCGCGAGTAATAACTCGCACTGCTGCCACGTGAGGATCATTCCAGTGGTTGCCAACCACGGCTTTATCAATAGCCACTAAATTCGCTTCCAGAACGATCTCATACACCTCGCGCTGAGCATCACTGAATTGGCCGTTTACCGGGTAAGTCCGGGTGATATCACCGGCGTAGCAGTTCCACTCGGCGCCCGAATCAACCAATACCAGATCACCATCGCTGAGTTCGGCGTTATTTTCGGTGTAATGCAAAATGCAACCATTCTCGCCGCCACCCACAATCGGCAGAAACGAATGCTCCGCACCTTCGCGACGGTACACAGAGATTAATTCTGCCTCGAGCTCGTATTCCATCTGCCCCGAGGCGCAGCTTTTCATTGCCGCCAGGTGACCGGCCGCAGTGATTTTCGCTGCCTTACGCAACAACCCAAGCTCAGCGCGACTCTTAATCAGCCGCATATCATGCAAATGAAAATCAAGAGAGACAAATTCAGTTGGCACGCTCGTGCCGGAACCTGTCTTTGCTTTCAGCTGGTTTATCCAGCCAATAATCCGATTATCGAAAAGCGTTTCGCGGCCCATCGAATAGAAAACGCGCTCACGTCCTTCTAGCAAGCCCGGCAGGATATCGTCGATATCTTCTATTGGAAACGCATCATCCGCGTCTAGCACCTGGGGTGCTTGATCAACTCCCAGCCGCCGGCCATTCCAGGTTTCCATCAATTCATTACGCTCACGGCAAAACACGATGTATTCGGCGGCACGGCGACCCGAAATCAGTACAGCGACTGACTCAGGCTCTTCGAAACCGGTCAGATAATAAAAGTCGCTATCCTGACGGTACCGATAGGTAGTGTCTCTGCTGCGCGTTTTCTCAGGCGCCGAAGGAATGATGGCAATGGAATCCTTACCTATAGCGCGCATCAAATTTTTTCGACGTCTGGCCCGCTCTCGGCGAATAGTTCTGGAATCCTGCATTACATAGTGACCTGATCGTTTCTGTTTTAGTGAATAGTTGGTGAGGGTGCGCTCGATGGCTGTAACTCGTCATTGAGTAAAATCACCCCGACCCGCAGATACTCCTCGATTTCAGCAAGTGATTGCTCAGTGTGCTCCTCGCTGTCTGAATCGGTGCGAAAACAGGCTTCAGCAATGTACTGTACGTCCTGAATGAATTCTTGCACCTCATCGTTTGACAGCATCTTGTCTTGCAGCCCTCCCATCACCAAACCAAGACTCAGCCCGCTACACCATTCTGAGACGGCAGCAATGCGTTCCTCGATTGCACAGTCGTCATGAGGTAGAAGTAAAGAAAATTGAAATTCTTCGTCGTTAATTTCTGCCAGTGTGCCTTGATGTACATCGTGTAATACTTTCAAGGCGTTTGCAGAGATATCAAGTTTTTCATCTCTAGATTCAAAGAGATGCCGAACCCAGCCCTGCATATCAGCAGAACCAGACGCACAAAGGATTCCACAAAGTACCCCGTGGCACTCTGCCGCCCGCACCATTGACCCGCCAGACGAGAGCGCGTCATCTACTTCGGAAAATTCGGGTAGGGCCATTAATTATTTCTCATACGATTGGTTGGCTTTTACGCTGATGCGCCTCAGTGTTTCACCCAGTTTACCGTTATCAGTATTATAAGGTTAACTATTGTTCATGTTACCGTGTTAGCTCTGCTTTACCATTGATGACACGGTGCGCTAAATAAAATACTATGCCAATGGATGACGACCCAAAACATTTAAAAGAACAGCTCTCTGCCTTTGAACATCAACTTACCGAGTTGATCGATATGGCTGATCGCTTAAAAGTTGAAAACGAATCTCTTCGCGCGCAACAGACTAGCCTGGTTGAAGAGCGCGCTAAGCTGATCGAAAAAAATGATCTCGCCAAAACTAGGGTTGAGGCTATCATAACCCGCTTAAAGTCGCTGGAAACCGCTTGATGACGCAAAATAAAGTTTCAGTCAAAGTTTACATCATGAATAAGGAATACCTTATCCAGTGCGGACCCCATGAAAAACAACGACTAATTCAAGCTGCTGGCGACGTTGACAACCGTATGCGGCAAGCCAAAACCGGCACTATCACTACCGAAAAAGCAGCGGTTTTAACCGCGCTCAATCTTGCAAACGAAGTGCAGGATGCCGCTGAAACTAATGACATTCTTGATTCTGTATCGAACAGCATCATCAATATGAATTCAAGAATTAATCAGGTCCTTGAAGAGAAAAAACCTCAGAAAAATCTCCTCAATGACCCTATAATTAAAAGCCTAAAACTATAAGCAAGCTTTTATAGTTCGGTGCCTCGGCACCCACATAATAATAGTCCAAGTTTGGACGTTCTCTGCCGTGTTCGTTTGTGGGCCCGTCATATCCCTTGAGCCTAATTCGATACCCGGGAGCAGGCTATCTGTTGTTGTTGTGCATGTCCGCTACGGCGGGAAGCCTGATACAACAATAGTCCCTCCCACCTGAACCGTTTGGTTCAAGGTGCAAGGCCTACGACGGCACAGGTGGAGAACGTCCGCCTAAATAGTGCCAGCCAAAACACTTGTTGGCTGCACACAAAAAAGGCGGGAACACCCCGCCTTTTTATTACTGCACTGCTTTTGAATTACTTCAGGAAAGAAGTATCAATAACAGCACTGTAGTCTTCACGAGCCGGGCTATCTTCAGTGGCGAATGCACCACCAACAATATCGAAGGCCTTACCTGCAAGACCACCTTCGCTGAAGAACTCTTCCATCTGCTGCTCTTTTGTTGGGAATACCATGTCAGCCATCTGGTTCATTGTCGTTTCTTTGTCCATACCTGACTCAGTCTCGATAATGCCGATTTTGGATTGATCTTTCGCAAAAGACTTGTTGATTTCGTCAGTAGCGTCCATAAAGCCCTGAACCAACTCTGGATTTTCCTGAGCAAATTTTTCAGTGACAGAAACAACGTCAAACGCGACAATGCCGGCTTCAGCCATTGCTTCGTTTGACATCAACTGTGTACCGTCCTCCAAAGCATTCTTGACGCTGTCACCACCAAAGATGCACGCCATATCAACGCTGCCATCTGCTAATGAAACTACTGCATCAGCAGGCACCTGATCAACAATAGTCATTTTGCTGATATCAACATCCAGACTGAGCATTTGCATACGGAAACTATAATCCGCCATTGTTGCCAGAGGCACAGCAACTGACTTACCTTCCA
>JALZUX010000083.1 GCA_023301405.1 Granulosicoccaceae bacterium
GCGTGGTTTTACCGGGTGTTCATCTCACTGACGATCGCCATGTTTCTTGCCGGTAAATACTTTGTAATAGGAATTGCACTGGCAACGTGGTCATTGGTATTGATGTTCTTTTTACCTCTGTATCGCGGTATTAAATACTTGATTACAGATCCAGCTATCACTGCTATACGACCTCAAGCCATAGGGCGCACCGTAGCGCTGGTATCAGTTATTACCTGTGTAGCTTCGCTAATTCCGTTTTCCTTGTACACCAATGCCGAAGGTATTGTGTGGGTACCAGAGCAAGCTCAAATCTATGCTGAAACAGACGGTTTTATTGAACACGTCATGATCAAACCAGGCACACAAGTTCAGTTTGGCACCGATGTATTAAGAATAAGAAACCCGGAATTCCACACCCGCAACGAAGTACTCGAAGCACGTCACCGAGAGTTAAGCGCACGCTTAACAAGCGAAAGATTTGATGACCCAATCAAGGCCGATCAAACCAAAGAGGAACTCTTCACGCTTGAGGCAGATATCGCCGCATTGCAGATTCAACGTGACGGGCAAACCCTGACTGCCGCATCTGATGGCATGTTCGTATTACCGGAAGAACAAAACTTGATCGGGCGCTATGTAAAAAAAGGCGATCCGATCGCCTACATCGTAAACCCGGATGATTTAGTTGTGCAACTTGTGGTGCCTCAGGCTTCTGTCGGATTATTTTCACGCGCTGTAACGAATGTACAGGTAAGACTCGCTGACAATCCGGGTAAAAATTTACCTGCCGAGATACTCCGGCAAACACCAGCCGGCAGCAACTCACTGCCAAGTCGCGCACTTGGTGCCATTGGCGGCGGGGATATTGCTGTAGTAGGGGGCGACTCAAACGGAACAACAACGGCCGAGAAAGTTTTTCAGATTGATCTCGCGCTACCAAGCAACAGCAAAGTCGCGGGGCTTGGCACCCGCGCATTTGTAAGAATTAATCACGGCAGAGAAATACTGGCGCAACAGTGGCTTAGACACTTTCAGCAATTGTTGCTTAATACAATTCCTTTTTAATACCTTTATTCTGGTAGATAAGATATGCGAACAATCACTTTTAGTTCAGGAATAGCAGCTTTACTGTTGATCCCGTTGACTGTAAATGCACAATCCACTCCTCAAGCAGAAATCCCGACTGCAGCAATTTTACCAGCGATGGACTGCATTGTTGAACCCAGTCAAATGGTTGAAATCAGCGCAGGTGTTTCAGGAATTATTGACAAAATTCACTTTGATAAAAACGATTTCGTCACTGAAAAAGACATTGTCGCAGAACTTGATTCAAGGGTAGAACTGGCAACGCTTGAGTTAGCCAATGCTCGGGCTTCGCTCGATACCTCACTCAATCTACGACGACGAAATGCTGATTTCGGACTACGTACGCAAAAACGAAATCAAGAGCTGTTTAAAGAATCAACCATTTCTGCACAAGATATGGATAGAGTTAAAACCGAAACTTATATCGCTCAACTGCAGGCAAAACAGGAAGAAGACAACAAGCGAATCGCAGAACTGGAAGCGCTAAGAGCTGAACAGGCCTTCAACCAACGTATTGTGCGGGCACCGATCAGCGGTGTAGTGATGGAACGATATAAGTCGGTTGGTGAATATGTTGAAGCCGAGCCAGTATTCAGAATCGCCAACCTCGACCCCTTGCATGTCGAGTTGATCGTGCCTATTGAACATCTAGGGCAAATTGAACGCGGCATGACGGCACAGGTCGAGCTAGACCTCGAGTCCCAGTCAGGTCAAAGTCACATTGCTGTGGTAAAAAGCGTTGATCGCGTCTCAGATGCTGCCAGTGGTACCTTTGGTGTATTACTTAGCATGCCGAACTCCGGACTCCGAATTCCCAGTGGTATTCGCTGCAATCTAGACTTCAACGTCCAGTAGGACTTGGTTTTTAGTGTCAATAAATTTTAAAAACTTTGCGTTAGCAGATAATCCTGCTTCCACAAAGTGATTCGTGTGGAGGCGCGAGGAGAGCGCAAATGATTATACGTCATAGTGATTTGGCACCCTGCGCTCTTTTATTGATGAACCTTAATACCAGCAGTTCAGCAACAACGGCTATTCACACTATCGCCACCACCGAGCCGAGCCAAGGGATCCTCTGCTTTACCTCTGATCACGCTTCAGATTTACGAGACTCGATTAAGAACAGTACTCTAACATCATGATCAAATTCTTTCAGTCCCCCCTTTTTCGAATCAGCTTTAGCATGGTCATGCTAGTGATCTCCTTGCTGTTGGCCAGCGAGTTCCTGGGTCTGTTTCCGAAGTCAGATAGCAACCAGCTCACTCAGCGAAAATTCATCGTTGAAACCCTTGCTGTCCATGTAGCTATGGAGCTTGAACAAGAGAACAATGAAAAAATTTCAGAGCTCCTGCGGACTACGGTTACCAGAAACTCGATCGTCAGCTCAGTAGCTGTCAGACGAGCGGACAGTAGTTTCATAGAAGTCTATGGGAACCATCAGGAAAACTGGTCACTACAACCAGAAGATAAATCTACCCCCACACACGTACAAGTCCCGCTGTACGATGACACTAATCAGATCGCCACAGTAGAAATCATTTTTAAGGGAATTCACGACGGTTTGTCACTACTGGACCGGCGTGCCTCATTCGCTTCAGTCATTTTGTTTGTTGCCATCTCTGGCTTTGCTGCTTTTGCCATGTTTCTTAAGCGAACCCTCCGTGAACTTGATCCGGACGCCGTCATACCAGAGCGGGTACGCAAAGCACTGGACACTCTGGCAGAAGGGCTGTTGATCATCAATCGTGACGGAGAGATTGTTTTCTCCAATGCTGCTTTTGCCAGAACCACCGGACTCGACGCCGCAGAGCTGGCTGGTCAAAACTGTGAGTCCCTAAAATGGGAACTGACAGACTCTGAAGAACTTCCATGGAAACCATTATTTGCCGGCAAGGAAATCACCAGTAGTACTCCCATCAAACTGCACACCGGGTTTCAGCAGGCATCAACCTTCACCGTCAACGCAACCCCCATTGTTGCCAGAGCTGATGAAATTCGTGGCGCATTAATCACCTTCAACGATATTACTGAAGTTGAAATTAAAAACGCAGAGCTGAGAAACGCACTCGTTAAACTTGAAAAAAGTCAGCTTGAAATTACCCGTCAAAACGAAGCACTTGAATACCTTGCGACACGTGATCCACTAACCGGGTCACTAAACCGGCGTTCATTTTTTGCAGGGTTTGATTCCTTATTTTCTGACGCCCGCCAAAACCGCTACGAACTCAGTTGCTTCATGACTGACATTGACCATTTTAAATCAGTCAATGACACTCACGGACATGGCGTTGGTGACGAAGTGATCAAATACCTGGCAAATATTCTGGCAGAGCATGCGCGCCCAAATGACCTGGTTGGTCGTTTTGGTGGCGAGGAGTTTTGCGTCGTCATGCCAGCTACTACCTTGGCTGAATGCTCAGCAATTGCCGAAACCATTCGCGACGCCATTGAACGGGGTCTGGGCGCTGATTTCTACGATAAATGCCAGATAACCGCCAGCTTCGGAATTGCATCCATACATTTTGGGGCTGCGAAGCCAAACGACATGGTGGAACAAGCAGACAAAGCGCTGTACTTTTCCAAAGAAAATGGCCGAAACCGTGTCACCGACTTTACTAGCAGTATGGGTGATAGCCTCGAAGCTTCAGTCAGCACCTTATCCGTTGACACCGCCAGCCAAACACCAGCAGCACCAGC
>JALZUX010000084.1 GCA_023301405.1 Granulosicoccaceae bacterium
CCTAGAGGGTAACCTTGAGGGCACGAGGGTTGTTGATCAAAGTCGTTTAGAGAATGCACTACTTTAGCGATATCAGCTAAAGCACTGTATTTTCGCGTTGATCCGCTTTTTGGCTACGCCTATCCTTTCTGGAATTTACCCGTCATTGCACAACATCTATTCACGGTACCCGCAATCTGCCGCTACACAAACAGAGTTACCAGGTGTGATAAGGGCTTGTGAGAGCAAATGCTTCAACACTGAAGCACACTATTGGCAGGTAAAATCATGATAAATACGCGTCTCAAAATCAGCTTCACTTCTATTGTTGCAGCGGTGGTGGTCATCACTGGTTGTGCGACAGGTGATTCACTTTCCAAAGGGCAAGCGGGCTCGGCTAGCGTTGCTGCAGCGGGTGCCGTGGGGCATCAGGTTGATGGGAATAAAAGCCGCTATGCGGGGGCGCTGGCTGGTAACGCGGCAGGTCGATATATGGATGAGCAACAGCAAGCGTTGGAAGACAAGTTAAGACAAGAGCAAGCCGCAAATGAAATTCAAATCTCAAGACTGCCGGATAATTCTTTGAAGCTGAACCTTAGCAGCAAAGTCTCTTTTGATTCCGACAGTGCCATGATTCAACGTGGATTCCAAGACAGTTTGAACAAAGTAGCTAATGTGCTGGCAGACTATCCGAGTACCGCGGTGCATGTCATTGGCTATACCGACAGCTCAGGTCCGGAACAATACAACATCCAGCTGTCGGTAAAACGAGCAAGCAGCGTTCAGGGGTATTTGACAACACAGGGTGTGCGGTTGGACAGAACCCGTATCAAAGGCTTCGGAGAGTCTATGCCGGTCGCCAATAATGCATCCGATATAGGCAGGCAGCGTAACCGGCGTGTGGAAATCTATTTAAAGCCTATAGTCGAAGGGCAGGAGCAGGCAGCCTATAGGTCGCCAGTGTAAAGTGAGGTGTAACAGGGAAAAATAGCTCAGCGCTGTCTTTTTTATAAACACCGAAGCAGCAGTTATCACAGTGGTGAGTGGTGCAATATGAATACAGATATTAGCAGTGAAAGGAGTCAGGTGGGCTGCAGTGACACTCGCAACACCGGCTTTTTTAAGCGCGCATGACTAATGATTAACACAGTAGCAACTGTTATAACTGCCGTATGACTAAAACCGGTAAAGGCACAGTCAGCGGGCACAACGCCGGCGACCGCCGCCATCACCAAGGTAAAAAATAGCCACAGCATCGTGGCGGCATTTCCCCCCATGGCAAGCAATGCCAGTGTGATAAGTAAAATGATGCTGATGGTAATCTATGGGGTAGCCATAACGATAGATCAATCGAGGAAAGAACTTAAGCAACTCGTGGGTTGGGTTTGCCGCTACCCGGATACGTTAATTGAGTGCAGAATTGCACTTGAGTTGATACTGCACTCGACGGCTAATTCTAACAATTGTAATTGAGGCTGATAGCTGTGCATCCCAGGAGGGCTTAGCTTCAGTTGAATGCAAATGTTAAGGTTGGTAGCCTGAACAAGTTAGCTCATAATGTAACCTTCAAGGTGTGCGATGGTGTTTGATTGCTCGGCAATTATTGACTTGATTAGATCGCCAATCGATAACACTCCGGTAATACGTCCTTTTTCAATGACTGGTAAGTGACGAATTTTATGTTTGTTCATTAGAGCCATGCAATGGTCGATCGATTCATTGGGTCTGACACTAATTACGTTTTCGGTCATGATTTCTGAAATAGGGGTGTTGTGAGATTCTTTTCCTTTAAGGATCACTTTGCGCGCGTAATCACGTTCGGACACAATGCCGACAAGTCGGTTGGACCGGGTAACCAACAGGGCGCCGATTTCTTTTTCGCTCATTAGCTTGATGGCATCAAGTACTGAGTTATCTGGTGAAATGGTCCAGACGATCGGGTCTTTACCGGCAAGTAGCTGTGTAGCCTTTTTCATTGAAACCTCCGTAGCAGCAGAATTAGTAATCTACCCTTCAAGCTTCTTGTCACGTTACCGCGAAAGTTGTGCCTCTGCAACACGGCTAAGTGGACGTTACAGTTTAAAATGCCTGCCTTGAGTTAGCTTGTGGTAATCCGTAATCGAGCGTTGCTAGGTTGGCCCATGGGTGGGTCATTTATCGACTACCTGCAGTTGGATAGCATAGCTCAATGTTTTAGTGAGAAATGATTTCACTACTATTAGTCATAACATCATGAGCCTGATCAGCCCGGTGGCTGCTTTTATAGAAGCGCTACACATGGTGTGTCTAGCAGCGCTTTATATTGCTAATCAGTCAACGTTTGCAAGAGCTTGTTCTATATCCCAGATGATGTCGTCTACATTCTCAATTCCAATTGAGAGTCGAATCATATCCTGGGTCACTCCGGCGGCCAGTTGTTCTTCTTTGCTTAACTGTCGGTGGGTGGTTGAGGCGGGATGAACCACCAATGATTTAGCATCGCCAATATTGGCAACGTGGCTGATAAACTGCACGTTATCTAGAAAACTCACCCCGCTGGCTAAACCCCCTTTGATGCCAAACGATAACAATGAGCTAGCCCCTTTAGGGCAGTATTTTTTTATTAAATGATGATATTTATTATCGGCAAGCCCCGGGTAATTTACCCACGCCACCTTGCTATGAGATTCTAAAAACTTCGCTACTGTCAAAGTGTTTTGGCAGTGTCTTTCCATACGTAGATGAAGAGTTTCAAGCCCTTGTAAAAATGCAAATGCATTGAACGGGCTTAATGCCGGGCCCAGTGTTCTGAGGTACTCCATGCGAGCCTTGGTGATGTAGGCGAAGTCGCCGAACGTTTCATAGAACTTCACGCCATGGTAGCCGTCAGACGGTTCACACATTTCGGGGAATTTTCCGTTATCCCAAGGGAATGTGCCTGACTCGACAATGATTCCTCCCATCGATGTGCCGTGTCCACCAATAAACTTCGTTGCTGAATGAATGACGATGTCGGCACCATGTGATATTGGTTTGCAGAGCACCGGAGATGGCACCGTGTTGTCGACAACGAGAGGGATGCCGCTAGCATGAGCTACTTCTGCGATTGGCTCTATATCAAGAACATTAAGGTTAGGATTACCGATCGTCTCAGCGTAGAGCAGCCGGGTTTTATCAGTGATCGCGTCAGCGAAATTCTGTGGGTGATCGGGATCAACGAATATTGTCTTGATTCCCATTTTTCGAAAATTGACTTGTAGCTGTGAAAAGCTTCCGCCGTATAGGGTTTTCGCTGCGACAATTTCATCTCCATGATTGCACAGCGTTAACAGCGCAATCATTTGCGCAGACATTCCGCTGGCCACTGCGAGTGCTGCGCGGCCTCCCTCAAGTGCGGCGACACGTTCTTCAAATGCAGAGCAAGTTGGATTGCTCAGCCGTGCATACACGTTGCCGAATGTTTGTAAGTTAAAAAGGCTTGCGGCGTGCTCTGCGTCGTCAAAGACATACGATGTCGTTTGATAAATGGGCATGGCGCGTGCGCCGGTCGCCGCATCGGGTATTTGCCCTGCGTGTAAACACAGTGTTTCATCTGCAAACTGTCGATCAGCCATTGGTAGTCCGGTGTTAAATTCTGAAGGGAAGAGGGTTTACTTCCGTGCTCGCCGCGAGGATATAATGCCGGTATTTACACCAGCGTAATTAAGCCCGCCGAATAGTCGACCGTGCTCAATTTTCACACATCGGTTCGATATGACATCAAGACCGGCATTAATGGCTTTTTGTTCTGCTTCGGGGTGCTCTACGCCAAGCTGTAACCATAGACATTTAGCGCCGGCTGCAATTGCCTGATCAGCAAGTGCCGGTATTTCTTCTGGCCGTCTAAAGCAATTAACGATGTCTATTGGCACGGGGATGTCGGCGATCGAGGGATAGCAGGGTTCACCTAGAACGGTTTCATAACGGGGGTTGACGGGAATTATCTGATAGCCGTGATGCTGCATGTATTTTGCGGCAAAGTACGATGGTCTGTGGGGGGCATTCGACACTCCCACGACAGCAATAATGCGATAGCTTCGCAGTATTCGGTGCAGCGCTGAAATTGTTGCAGGAGGACGGACCATGGGGTTTTTCTAAAGTGAACAGTGAGATATCTTTTGAATCATCTTAAGCTACTTTATGATACCGCAATTTGATGCGTTCTTGTCTGTGTTCTGTTAGCGTAGGGCGAGGTGATTCCTATCAATAATAGTCAGGTCCGCACTAGTGGCTGAGATCCTTCAATTCCGAAAAAAGAAAGCATCGGACAAACACCGTGGCAAAACCTTGTGTAGAAATAACCATCACAAGTGGGAAATCCAGACGTCCAGGAAATTTGACGTAAAATCGGGAAAGCTATTTACGTTGTCAAAGTGCAGCAGATGCGGCAAACAAAAAACCGAGCTTTTATAGCGTTGCTAATCGTAACCATTCAGCACGTGCAGCAGAATTAATGCATCATGGCCCTATGCATAGCAGGGTTTAGTGGCTATTTGAGAGGACCTGCCGTACCTTGTTATGCAATGATGGGGCAGGAGTTCCACCCGATATACACTTGAGTGTTAACCACACAGCCGATGGGCGCGAAATATGTGCTCTGACCAGCTACCGTTAATTTTCGATTGAAACGCAGTTGCCGCCTTGGGTAACCGCGAAATCCAATGCTGTCTGTGCGTTACCGATCATGGTTCTGAATGTTTCATCTGGAAAAGTAGTGGCACCGATGCTACCTGATATATTTACAACATGAGATCCGTATTCAACCACTGTCTTCGCAATCTTCTGCCGTATTCTTTCAAAGACCATAATGGCGTTGTGGTCCCCGACGTTTGATGCCAGGCACACAAATGTGCCTGCTTTATAGCGAGCCAGCACATCGTTTGCACGTAGTTCATTTTGTAGAATAGGCGCGATTGTGCGCATCACTTCGTTGCTGACGTCAATGCCGTGTTCGGTAGTTATTGAATCAAAGTTATCGATTTCGATCATCGCCAATGACAGCTTGATGTCACCGCGTTGGGCGCCAGCGTACATTTTCTGGCCGACATCGAAGAGATAGTCTCTATTGTAAAGGCCCGTGAGTGCGTCGCGTGTTGCCGAATACTTTATTTCACGCACTCGTTCTATTGATTCTACGCACTGTTGAATGCGGTAGTAGAATTCGTCGGTCTGCTGTTGTTTGAAAATGACATCGTTAGCGCCGGCGCGAAGCATTCTGGCGCTGGAAGAGGTATCCTGGGTGTCACTGACCACAGCGATAGATAAATCTTCACGCCTATAGTGTTGGCGAAGGCCATTGATAAGTGATAGTTCATCCGCTTCAATCGCTGCATGATCAATTAGCAGTAAAGCGGAATCTTTGTTATTTTCCAGTTGGCGTCGCACATCAGCTTCGGTGCGAACGTCAATGACGGTATAACGATGGATATCTAACAACTGGCGAATATTTTTGCGATTGAAGTCGTTGTTACTATAGAAAATAATCTTACGACGATGATTCAGCAGCGTTCGTTGCACGATATCGCCAATAAGATTGAGGTCTTCATCGCTGCGTTTCAGTACGCAATCTATGATGTATTTATCTTTGAGCCTGTCCACCACCGCGTCATTGATCTGAGATGACAAAGCAATGGTGGGAATCTGATGGCTGGTGAGTATCTCTAGTACTTCACCGTTCGGTGCATCCGGGAGTCGTGTGTCAACGACCGCCAGGATAAACTCGTCGGTATTACCCTGTACGAGTTTGCGCACAGCGCTGGCAGTGTTCACTGCATCGGCTTGTACGCCAAGGGACTCGTGAACTCGCTCCACAAGGACGTCGCGCACCGCTTGCTCCTGCTGCGCCACCAGAACTCTGAGTGTGCTGCCGAAGTCGTTGCCTGGGATAATTGGTTGCTGTAGTTGTCTCATTCTTCACGCTGTTGGAAGTGTGATCCGCATATAGCGGAAGCAATCGCCGATTGATTAGTTATGCTAGATTGATACCATCACTAACATTTGGAGTTTAAGATGTCATTGTCAGCCTTATGCCTTACCTATCAAGCTGTTGTCCAAGCGAGTTAATATCCTGTTGTGACTGAACTTTCGCTTGGATGGGTAAGCGCGGCTGAGGGGTTGCTGCAGCCGTCGGATGTACCGGCTTCTGAAAGTATGCCAGCAGATACAGAGTCAAATATTCGTCTTGCGTCGGTTTTGATTCCACTTTTTTGGCACCATGATGAATGGCACGTGCTCTACATTCGTCGCGTCGAGAACCCACGTGATAGCCACAGTGGCCAAGTGGCCTTTCCCGGAGGGCGCCGTGATCAGACAGATGCCGATGCCACAGCAGTGGCGTTGCGTGAGGCCGATGAAGAGATTGGCCTTGCCCAGTCAGAAGTAAGAGTGCTTGGGTCACTTGCCAATTATCGTACTAGCAGTGACTATGACGTGACGCCGGTTGTGGGGATTGTGCCCTGGCCTTACCCTTACCAGCCGGAACCCGCCGAGGTGGATCGAATATTTTCGATTCCGCTTAAGTGGCTGGCGAATAAGCACCATGTTGATTTGCGAGACCGCGCCTTCAGATTGCCAGAGAGCCGAAAAAAGCTGGAACTCAAGGTGGTCTATTACAACCGGTATGACGGTGAGTTATTGTGGGGTGCAACGGCCCGTATGACGCTTTCTTTTTTGAAAGCGCTTCATGAAAAGCAGATTGTGCTAGATCACCGCTAAAAGGCGGTTGCTGCAATACGGAGTCTGTGTTGGTCAGGCAACATTGCTAACCAAGCGAGTCTACCGCCGTGCGGATTCGGTCAACGCCCATTGCTAGCTGCGCACGGCTGCAAGCAAAGTTCAGGCGCTGGTAACTGCCGTCACCGAATTGTGCACCCGGTGATAAACCAACCCCTGCTTTCAGCATAAAATCATTGGCGTCTTCAACAGGCAGGTGGGCGGTATTTATCCACGCCAGATAGGTGGCTTCTGTGTTGTCCATCCACAGATGAGGGATGCTTGCTATTTGTTCCCTGAGGTAGGTTAGATTTCCGCGCAGATGCTCGATCAGTTGCTGATGCCACTGCCATCCGTGGGTGTATGCTGCCTGTGTAGCGGTGTAGGATAATGTGGGCATAATTGGAATTGTATACAAGCACTGAGCGTCAAATTGTTTGCGGAGTTCAGGGTCAGGAATAATAGCGAAGGAACAGTTTGCACCAGCAAGATTGAAGGTTTTACTGGGTGACATCAGCGTGATGACGTGGGCTCCCAGTTCATCAGCGATCAAACCTGTCGGTAAATGCTTTTTGTTTTCATGCAGTATTAGATCGCAGTGAATTTCATCAGAGACAATCAGTATGTTGTGTTCTGCGCATATTTCCACGACCCGGCGTAGCTCTTGTGCGGTAAACATAGTGCCTACCGGGTTGTGTGGGCTACACAGTAGTAATAATCGGCTTCGCTTGGTAATGGCTTTTTCGAAAGCGTCAAAATCGATGGTCCATCTTTCTTCAGTATATGACAACGGTACGTCTACTCTTGGCCTGCTGTATTTGTTTGGGATGATTAGTAGTGGATGATAAACGGGCGTAAATACCAGAACTTCCTCGTGTGGTTCTATCATGTTTGTGCATGCGGCAACGGCAGGCACTACCCCCGGAACCCAGCTAAGCCATTGGGGGTCAATATTCCAGTCATGACGGTGTGTTAGGTAGTCGGTAGTGGCTGTAATTAATTCGTCAGTGGCACTGGTGTAGCCAAGGATCGGATGCTCAAGGCGTTGTTTTATGGCAGTAATAATATCGGGGGCCACTGCAAACTCCATGTCAGCGACCCACATAGGGATAACATCCGGGTTGTATTTTTCCCATTTGATCGACCCTGTGCGTTGACGATTTATGAGCAAATCAAAATTAAACTGTTGGGGATCACTCATATTCATGGCTCTGGTAACTTGGTAAAGGAGTAAGGCTGCTGGAAGGTATACTGTTTATAGTATTATACGTTGTCGGACTTACATTCCAATCTAATCGGAGCTATTGTATTTAGAGGAAGTATTAGGTTTACTTTTCAACTAACGAAATTAAGGAAAAATATGTCTGTCGCAAAAGTTAC
>JALZUX010000085.1 GCA_023301405.1 Granulosicoccaceae bacterium
CGGGCAAACGCCTGAGCGAACTCCAGCTTGCCAATTCCGGCTGGTCCGGAAAGTAAAGTAGCGTGATGCAACCGACCGGCAACCGCCGCACGGTTGACCAGCGACCATTGAGACGCCTGCCAAGGGTACGGCCAGGAATCCTCTGCCATTGCTATCGAGTCACTTTTAAGGTGAGCTGGGCTAACACGATGCAGGCTCATTTATCCACTGTGCAAGCAATGGATTAAGCACGTTTTGCATACTGCTGCGCACGGAGTCGAAGTCTTCATTGGCATTCAGAACCCGGATGCGCTCCGGAAATTTACTGGCGCGTTCCAGGTAGGCATTTCGGACGCCCGCGAAGAAATCTTCTCCTTCGCTTTCAATGCGATCAAGTGAGCGCCGTTTTTGTGTTCGTGCGTTGCTGGTTTCGCGAGTAGCATCAAGCAATAAAGTGACATCGGGCGTCAAACCTTCCTGCACCCACTGTTCTATAATCTCAATACGATCAAATCCCAATTGCCTGCCAGCTCCTTGATAAGCAAAAGACGCATCGGTAAAGCGATCACACAACACCCACTGACCCTTAGCAAGGGCTGGCTCAATCACACTTTCTATATGCTGCGCACGTGATGCAAACATCAGTAGTAATTCTGCTTTAGCTGCCATGGGTTCAGAAGTACCCAACAATACTTCACGCAGCTGTTCACCCAAAGGCGTACCACCTGGTTCCCGCGTGCAGCAAACATTAACACCGCGTGCGACCAACAGCTTTCGCACTTCTGGAAGCAACGTCGATTTGCCCACACCCTCAGATCCTTCCAGAGTAATAAATCGACCGCGTTCTATTGTATTCATGCTTTACTGCTTATCATATTGTTGTCATTTTTTTCGAAGAATATATTTTCGCACAGCCTTGTTATGCTCTTCGACAGTTTCTGTAAATACATGGCCACCGGTGCCGTCAGCAACAAAGAAGAGCGCCTTGGTGTCGGTCGGATTAACAGCCGCCTCAAGTGCTCGGGCGCCAGTCATTGCAATAGGTGTCGGTGGCAATCCGTCAATGGTATAAGTGTTGTAGGGCGTCTTGGTTCTTAGATCACGCTTTGTGATATCCCCGTTAAAATTTTCACCTATCCCGTAAATAACGGTGGGGTCCATTTGCAAGCGCATCCCCTTACGCAGACGTCCTACAATCACCCCTGAAACCATTGGGTGCTCTTCAAGAATTGACGTTTCTTTCTCTATTATCGACGCCATTATCAGCACTTCATAGGGAGTAGACACTGGCAGTCCTTGCTGGCGGTTAGCCCACACGTCATCAAGCTTTGCATTTAGAGCATCATGCGCTCGTTTCAAAAACTCTACGTCAGTGGTACCGCGCGGAAAGTGGTAGGTATCAGGTAGAAACTGCCCCTCTGGATGCCCGTCTGCCGCACCGATAAATTTCATGACATCGTCATCTGCGACGTCCTGCATAGTGTGCTCTAGCACCTCGTTAGCTTCGACAGCGGCACGAAGCTGCCAGATACTCCAACCTTCGAGAACCGTAAACGAATATTGTCTCTGCTTGCTCACTTGCAACTCGGTCAGAACTTGTATGGGAGTAAGCGCTGATGACAGCGGATACTCACCGGTTTTTATGCTGCGGGCCGCACCACTGTAGCGCGCATAGGCCTCCCACCAAAGGGGACGTTTCAACAGATTGTCAGCTGCAAGTCGCTTACCAATCCCTCGTACGGTATCACCTGATGTTACCTCAAGTTCGAAGGAACGCTGCTCTTCACTCAGCGGTGAATTTAGAAAACTGTGCGCATCATAAGCCACGTACCCAAGGCCACACAGAATTAAAAAACAAAGAGAAAGAAATATTTTCACAACTTTACCGTTAAAGAATGTCGAGACTTACATCGACTATAAATAGTCGATGATTGATCTCTATTGATACCGCAAATGTGTCTTCTTTATTTGCACACAAACTTCCCTGGACGATATGGTTGATCGCCACACCACACTATTGCAGCTTTCATTAAATCTGACTGAAAAGCAGTGTCGCGTTGGTTCCACCAAAGCCGAACGAATTTGAAACAGCGTGTACCATTTTCACATCGCGTGCTTCATTCGGTACGTAGTCAAGGTCGCACTCAGGATCAGGGTTATCAAGATTGATGGTGGGCGGAACCGACTGATCTCGCAATGCCAACACAGCAAAAACCGCCTCCACTCCACCGGCCGCCCCCAACAGATGACCCGTCATAGATTTGGTAGAGCTTATAGCGATCTTGTAGGCCGCATCACCAAACACTGTTTTTATGGCGTTCGTTTCAGCCACGTCACCGGCACCAGTAGATGTGCCATGTGCATTGATATAACCCACTTTATCTGCAGAGAGGCCCGCATCTTTGAGAGCACTGTTCATACAGCGCGCTGCCCCTTCACCGTTTTTCGACGGTTGAGTCATATGATAGGCATCGCCGCTCATGCCGTAACCAGTCACCTCACAGTAAATCTTTGCACCGCGTGCTTTAGCGTGTTCGTATTCTTCTAACACCAGAACACCGGCACCGTCCCCAAGTACAAACCCGTCACGGTCTTTATCCCATGGTCGGCTAGCAGCGGCGGGATCATCATTTCGAGTGGACAGCGCACGCGCTGCACCAAATCCAGCCAGCCCTAGAGGACATGTGGCCATTTCCGCGCCTCCACAAACCATTGCATCAGCGTCACCGTATTTAATGATTCTGAATGCTTCGCCAATATTGTGGGTACCCGTAGTACAGGCAGTAGTAATGGAGATGTTTGGTCCCTGCAGGCCGCGCATGATAGATAGGTTTCCAGCGATCATGTTGATAATGGTCGATGGCACAAAAAACGGAGATATCTTACGCGGACCGGACTTCAGAAAGTTGCTGTGCTGTGTTTCAATGTTGGGCAAACCCCCGATGCCAGATCCTATCGCCACGCCAATACGGTGTGGATCGTGGTCGTTCACATTAAAACCTGCATCGTCTAATGCTTGAATGCCAGCGGCAACGCCATAGTGAATAAAAACGTCCATCTTGCGGGCGTCTTTCGCTGACATGTATTGACTGATATCAAAATTTTTCACAGAAGCCGAGAAACGTGTCGCGTAGCCTTCTGTATCAAAAATTTCAACCGGCGCTGCACCAGACGCACCGGCCAGCAGATTTTTCCAGGTGTCGTCTACGGTATTACCCAACGGGGTAACTGCCCCAAGGCCCGTTATCACAACTCGACGTGTACTCAAAACGGGTGCTCCCTGAAGATCAAGACACTTTAACCAAACAATATTGCAGAGTTAGAGTGGCGTGTAAAGCTAAGCCAAATTGGCAAAGGGTTGAGTCAGGCTGGCATTCTTGCCAGGCTCTATCTACAAACAAGGGCTATTCCTAGGTGACTGTCCAGGAACTAGACTCCGCTGCGGGTGCGGTCCTCCGGCCAGCTATTACGATCAATCTCG
>JALZUX010000086.1 GCA_023301405.1 Granulosicoccaceae bacterium
GTTCAGTGTTTGTGCTGCCGTTGCAGCCGGTGAGGGTTGCTGCGCAAAATGCGGCGGCTGTGTGTTCATGCATCAGGTTTGTAAACTCGGTTTTTCGTTTACAGTCTGTTGCCAGTTTTGACCGGATTTACATGCCGATGGCAGATTTGTCACGGCTGGGCTTGGAACCGTTCGCAGTATACGCCCTTGTGTTCATCACCGATACGATTGTAAGCGCAAAGCTAATCTGCGGAACGGGTCTGCGTGGGGTATTTCAACTACCTTTGGCGTCTGCACTGACTAGTTTGCCTGAGTATGTGACTTATCGCTGAGTCAGCGAGAACCGCTGACTCAGTGATATACAGGAGTGCTTAGTGTGCATTATTCACGGGGGCGCTGAATGGCCGCTTGGTGCCCAGTGCCTGTGAATAATGCGGCTGCTCGTCCAGAGACAGACGCTACTGCGGCCCTACTCAGACACGTATGCTAGGGTTTACTCAGCACGCCGTTATGCTTGTTGCCTGAGTCTACCGGTTTGGTTGCCGGGTTCCAGTGGGCACAAAGAACACGTTATCCTGCAATTCATCGCCGATACTTGTGTTGTCTCGGATGACCCCAGCCAGCGTGACATTGCGGACCATATTGAGTTCGGCCTGTCCTAAATAATTTTCGTACCAGAAGCGATCTCCATCGCGAAGCTCAGTAAATTGCCTAACGACGATTGCATGAAATAATTCTCCGAGTTGGGATTGGCGTCGTGGTGATTCCGCAAGCCCGCCAACCCAAAGATCAATGTTGGATACGTCACCGTAGGCATCCTGCAGAGATTGATTCAGTTGCGCGTTGCTAGATATTTCTGAAAATCCAGTGACTGCTTCTAAGCCCATCGCGATACGTGCATCATTATATGAAGGTAAACCGTGATCACGTCCTCTTTGAATGTTCAATGCGGTTAAATCGAGTCCGCCTGCAGCTGGATTGCCAAACAATAAATTACGTAGTGTATGGATTACCTTTACATCGATCTGCTGATGAGGTTGGCTTGCCAATCCACGCAGGATAGGGTCGATATCATTTTCTCTTTGGATTAACTGGGGTGCTGTGAAGAATGCGTCTACCAGCGTAAGTGGACCATCAGCAATAGATTGGCCGCGGGCGCTGATTCGCAAAATATTGTCGTTGACCATGCTGTGGCCAAGGCGGAAAGCAGCTGCCGAGAACTCGTTATAAATAGTGGGGTTTACTGATCTATTGTATCCTTCGTAGGTGCTAATCGCGCTAGCGCCTAGCAGTGTAGGGAGGTATTCGTTGTAGGTGATAGCCTGTATTTTGGCAATCACCAGTCGTCGTGCCGCCTGATAGATGCTTTCGGCACTTGCCTGTGGGCGATTGTCGCGCAGCTGCGCGGCTAAGCGATTATGCTCTCTGACAAACAGAGTGTGCATTGCAGTTAAACCGGCTTGCTCATTAACACGCACATCTCCGGCTAAAAATAAGGTTGTAGGATCAGCAACAGGCCCGTTGGCGTTGGTGAGGCTATCGGTATTGAACGGCAATAAGTTTCCGGCACTGGTTTTGAGAAATGGGCTGTCTGGGCCTTCTCTGAGTGCTGCGGCTCTGGTGTCATCAGAGCCGTAGACCATTGAACCGTCAATCCAACTGGTAATTTCATTTTCTTGTTGGCGTGGGTTTGAAGTACTGGTGCCAGTGTCTGGATCATGCAGGGCGCGGTTAAATGGTATTTCTGCGGTGCCGGTTCTTGCAGGATCAAAGTAGGTGTCGCCGATTGGTACCGGAATATTTTGTGGTTCATCGGCACTTCCGTCAGTAAGGTCAATATCGTGATCGATGAATTGACCCCATTGCCAGGTATAATCGCTGGCGCCGATTAAATTTGGAATACTTTCGCCTTCCGCCTGGCTTACGACTCTATTACTAATTACACGAGGACCAGCCCGACCAGACTGACCTGTACTCATGCTAGAGATCCCGTCAGTGTAAGATGCGTTTCCAATCCGCTGCAGGTGAGAGAACGTAGCCCCCCAAACAACATTACCTAGATTGTTACTGGTGCCATCGAAGGACCTTACTTCAATGTCTTCGATCATCTCACGCTCTGGAAGGCGATTTCCCCGACGGTTATTCTGCGCATTGTTGCGTCGGTCGGTGCTGTCGTCTGGGATACCTTGTGGCGATCTTGTAGTACCGGCAGGGTTTGATCCGTCAGCGGTGGCAACAATGTCTGTGGTGGTATTGGTGGTGGTGGTATTGGTTGTATCATCGATCGCGATCGTCTCGCTGGTGCCGTCCGCGGATACGGACTGGTCGTCTGAACTGCTGCAGCCTGAGAGCCCGAAAGCTGTGGTGGCTAGCACCGCTAGTATGGATTTTTTCATTACTGTACCTAAATGAGGGTTTGATTTTTGTTGCCATTGAACAACGACCGAGAGCTTATCAAGACGTTTACGCGTATTTGTGCAAACAAATAGCACCCCACAGTTTTTGTGACGTGGTTCGAATTTTTTAAGGAACTCGCAGGGCCATGCCCTAAAGCGTTGATCTTTTAGGTAAGTGGTTTGAATTGCTTATATAAAATTATTTTGAATTAGGTGGCCGCGAATTGTAGTAATTGTGTTTACCTATGGCACCCTATTATGAAAAAACATTCGACCAATTTAACGTTGCCCCGTTTATGAAATTAATCACAAAAGAATCAGTTCTGCAAAAATTGAAATCCAATGATTTCAATGATCAACTGGATGTTTTTAAAACCTGGGACAAAGCGCAGAACGGTAACGATAACGAGATCTCAAAGCACTTTGCAGACAGAGAATATTTTTGGGAAACTGCATTAAAATTCTACCAAAAGGTAACTGTGCTGGTTAACGAATCAGTGGATTCACATGACACCCTATACGTCAACTCTATAGCAAGCCAATTTATACAATGGTTATTGATGGGGTTGCCCGAAGTACAGGACCAGCTTTTAACAGGATGGTGCTCAATAGAGGACGATCAACTGAGGACAATCCTGCTTGAGACCATGATGGAAGATTACTGGACGCAGAAGACAGAGCGTGCGGAAAAGCCACCGATGAGGGATTCCCAGATACAGGCAATATATTTGGGCTTTACAGCAGATATTCCTGAAAGTCGACGACAGAAAATGTTGTCGGCCAGAGCCAGTATTTGCCTTACTTACCTACCGATGTTTTCTGAGGGTGTTATTGAATACCTTTCATGTCAAGCACGGGTCAGTTTTAAAAGTGCTTCAGTGGTTAGCGAAATCACAAGGTATGCCTACCTTCACAACCCTAACAGAGAAAAAGACGAAAAAACTTTTGCTCCAATACCTTTGGCTTTGGACCCGTATCAGCATCTACAGTCAGATGATGAAATTCTACGTTTTGATGGTCTTAAATCAATGGTTTACATTTGTAAAATAAAACTCACTACTGTGGCTGAGAAGGCTAAAGCCAGGAAAGCGGTAGAAGCATTTAAGGCTCAATATAAGCCGACCCAAAAAGAAAAGACAATTCTAATTGAGTTCAATGAATATTGTACTGAGCAAAAGAGCGACTATAAACCTTATTCGTGGTTTTCATCTAACAATTTCTGCGAAGTGTTAAAGCCTGAAATTCCAACGCAAGGTGAATTTATAGATTGTATTGTGCAGCCTGATCTTGAGCTTCGA
Organism: Granulosicoccaceae bacterium; assembly: GCA_023301405.1. Lineage (GTDB taxonomy): Bacteria > Pseudomonadota > Gammaproteobacteria > Granulosicoccales > Granulosicoccaceae. Next base: position 3,674 of record JALZUX010000086.1, read on the forward strand.
GGCCGTAAATTTTTTACTGATGAATTAGCCGTTCAGGGTTTTTTGCAAAAAGGAATTGAAAATTACTTGAAGCTTATGGAACTTGAAGAGCTTGCACAGCATGAGGCGAAAGAAAAGTATGAAAAGGAGCTATTAATATTGTTAAGAAGGCAGGAAATTACCCGGAAGGATTTTCTTGCACTGAGTATTTTGATTTTCCAAGTGTTTTATTACCACTATCCGCTTACCTATTCACAAAGCTTTCCGCTTCAATTTTCAGACTTGAAATATCGATTAAGCCTGGACTCCCCGCTAAGCCACATTCCAGAAGATATTGCCGTAATATATGCACGAGCCATGCTTCCCGTTGACGAATTTTTATGGGATATGAGCAAAGGCAATGCTCAGTTTATAATTGAAGTGTTAAACCAGTATCTTGAGGAAAAGAACTGGAAGAATAATCTGGAAAGCTATTTCTCAACCGGTCGACAATGGCTCATGTCG
>JALZUX010000087.1 GCA_023301405.1 Granulosicoccaceae bacterium
ACTATCAACTATGACTAACGAAAAGGCTTTGCGTGAACCGCCCCCTCCATGGCGCATTATTGATCAACCAGGGCCCGCTTTCACAGCACTGTTCAAAACTGATCAAACGCGGGGTGACTCCCACGGAAGGCGACATCTAAACCGCACCCTCCCGCCCCCCCTAACTCCTACTCATATAAATAGCGTTCCGCAGGATCATCACTCATATACTCAACAAGCTCCCATTCAAATCCTGCATCATCATAGAAATACAACCTTCGCCTATGCGAGTCTTGAATCATAGGACCGTTGCGCCGATACCCCGCATCAACTAGACCAGCCTCAACCGCCGCAGCATCATCAATAATTAACCCAAGATGATTAACACCATAATTCACATAGGTCTCATTCGATGTAACAGGCTGTGCACCAACATGCGCCGCCTGCAGCGCTATATAGCCCTGATCATTACCCACGTGTACCCATCGATAACCCTGCTCTGCCACGCCATCCTTACGTATAGAAAAATCTGGCGCTGCAAGAGACAGAAAACGAATTGCTGCATCGATATCCGGCACTGTGATATTGGCGTGTTCAAGCTGAGTCATGATCAATCTCTTCTATATTGAATGAGGTAGTTACTTTAATGCCTCAAGTTAACTTAACGTCAAGAAAAACTACAAGGATAAAACAGAACTTCGCGATGTGGTGAATATTCATGGGCTGCCATGCAGTAAGATTTCCAATTACTTTTAACCAACCCCTTCGTCGCTTCACCGCACTCGCTTATCAGTCTTTAAGGAGCCGGAAGAGCACATCTACAATAGCCCCCCCCGGCAAAGACATCACCTTCCTCACCTTAATCCTCAGGTCCAACCCAGAGAAACGGATTGTGCGCTACCTCCCAAAGATGCCCGTCAGGGTCAGAAAAATACCCAGAATAACCACCCCAGTCCGTAGGCGCGGGCTCTCTGGTTACCGTGCCCCCCGCTGCCTTTGCAGCCAATACCACCGCATCAACCTCGGCTTCAGACTCTACATTATGTGCCAGCGTAACAAGTTGAGCGGTGACCCCAGGTTTAACAGCATCACCGGCTACCCCCGCCTCCGCAGCCATCGCTTCCCGGCTATACAAACCCAGCCACGTACCTTTCAAAGGGAAAAATGCCACTTCAGCTGGTGACTCCATCCTTGGCAATCCCATCCCTGTTTCATAGAATTCGATGGATCCGGCCAGATTCTTTACACCAAGACTGATCATGCTGATTCTGGGTTTCATGTTGGATACTCCATCGCTACACTGTTGTGAGATAATACAACGAAACCTTGCACGGAGCAGTTCACTTGACCCAAGAACTCTATCGCGAAGACGGCTATCTGAAATCATGCTCGGCCACAGTCACCGCCATTGATGAACGCGGCTTGCAGCTTGACCAAACAGTATTTTACTCGACCGGCGGCGGCCAACCGGGTGACACAGGCCGCTGCATCACTGCGGATGGCAGCGAAATACTTATCACTGATACCTTCAAAGACCGCGAAACGTCCGAGCACATTCACACCATCGACACCACCAACGCGACAACTTTAAGCGTTGGTGACACAGTCAGCGTAGAACTTGACTGGGGTCGCCGCCATCGCATCATGCGCATGCACAGCTGCCTGCATATGCTATGCGCAGTGGTGCCGGCCCAAGTCACTGGTGGCAGTATTCAAGACGGTCGCGGCCGACTGGATTTTAATCTGCCGGAAACTATCGACAAAGAGCAGCTCACACAAGACCTGAATAAGTTGATCAATGAAAACCACCCAATGACCATGTCGTGGATTACCGATGAAGAACTGCAAGCAAACCCGGGCCTGGTGCGCACTATGTCCGCGCCTCCGCCGATGGGCACAGGCAGAGTTCGTCTGGTGAATTTCGAAGGCGTAGACCTGCAACCCTGCGGAGGCACACACGTTGCGGCAACAGGTGAGATTGGGCCGGTGCTGGTGAGAAAAGTTGAGAAGAAAGGTAAGCTAAACCGACGTATCACCATAGTGTTTAACGAACAAGACTGACTCAAAAATCAGCCAAATAAAAGCCCAATGACGGTAATTTAAACATGGCCACTGAACCAGATTACTTAGACTGCAGCCACGAGGCCAGCCCGGTAGTAAACCGCCCGAAGAACAAGCAAGTCTGGCTTGCGGATGAATTGGTCACCGACGACTGGAAAGTAAAAATCACCGATGAGGCATTAACTGAAATACAACAACTGGCCGAATCAATCGAATCAAAAGTATTCAAAACAAAACACCCGGGTGATTCAAGTCTGCCTACCCTACCGGCTGAAACCAATATTCCACACTGCCGCCAGCTTTTCACACGTATCAAAGACATCATCGACAACGGAGTTGGTTTTGCTGTTGCCGACAAACTCCCCACTGATGACTATCCAGCAGACATCATGTCCAAAGTATTCTGGCTGCTGGGGCAACTGATCGACCAACCAGTCTCCCAAAAACACGGCGGCCAAATGATTTACGATGTGCGAAATACAGGCGCCACATTCGGCTACGGCGTGCGCGGATCAGTCACTAATGTTGAGCTGAACTTTCACACCGACAACGCCTTTGGTCGCGCCACCCCGGACTACGTGGGGCTGTATTGCCGCCACCCGGCCAAAGAAGGCGGAGTAAGCCGCTTCTGCAGCCTGTATGCACTGCATGATCAAATCGCCAAGTCTAACCCGCTTGCGCTCGAACGCTTGTACCAACCCATGTATTACGACCGCCAAAAAGAACACACAGACAACGCACCACCGGTGACCTGGGCGCCCTACTTCAGCTGGCGCACTGACGAAAAAGGGCAGCAACGGCTACGCACTCGCGCCAATGCCTCTCTGGTTCGCAAAGGCTATGAAGTCGCTGGCGCACAGATGGAAACACAATTGCAGGAAGCGCTAGACACCGTAGACGAGATAAGCCGACAGCCGCAATTCTGGTTTGAAGCCGCTCTGGAGAAAGGTCAGGTACAATACCTCAACAATCAGGAAACCGGCCACTACCGATCCGAATTTATCGATTTTGAAGAAACAGAAAAAAAGCGTCACCTGTACCGGCTGTGGCACCGAAGTGAAGGCCACTGGTCATATGATGGCCAA
>JALZUX010000088.1 GCA_023301405.1 Granulosicoccaceae bacterium
AAATTATTCACCGAAGGTTTTTGTTTGCCGGCCGGTGAAGCCTACGCAGCAGTTGAGCACCCGAAAGGTGAGTTTGGTTGTTACTTGGTGTCAGATGGTGCAAACAAACCCTATCGATTAAAGGTCAGACCGCCCGGCTTTTATCACCTAGCATCTCTCAACGAGATGGTAAGCGGGCACATGTTGTCAGATGTGGTTGCGGTGATAGGAACACAGGATATCGTGTTTGGTGAGGTAGATAGATGAGCGCCAGCGACAACAACAATAGTTCAATTCTTGACGCCCACTCGGTAGAAGAAATTGATAACTGGCTTGAGCGCTACCCGCCTGATCAGAAACAATCAGCGGTGTTGGCGGCGCTTCGTGCTGTGCAACATCACAATGACGGCTTTCTAACCGTTGAGCTAATGGACGCGGTGGCTGAAAAGCTTGAAATGTCCAATATCGCTGTGTATGAAGTCGCGTCTTTTTATTCAATGTTTGAAACAAAGCCGGTGGGTAAGCATTGCGTGGCGATTTGTACCAACATCAGTTGTATGCTTATGGGTAGCGAAACCATCGTGAACCACGTTGAAAAAAAGTACGGCATTAAACTGGGTGAAAGTACGGCTGACGGCAAAATTTATTTGAAAGTAGAAGAAGAGTGTCTTGCCGGTTGTGACGGCGGACCAATGATGCAGGTGGATCATGTCTATCACATGAAACTCACGCCTGAAAAAGTAGATAAAATTCTGGATTCACTGGAGTAGCTACACGTGAAACACGAACCCAATCAAGTTTGTTACACCACGCTCAAGTTCGACCAGCCGTGGACTTATGATAACTACCTTAAAATAGGCGGTTATGAGGCGTGGAATAAAATTGTCTCCGAGAAAATATCCCCGGAAGACGTAGTTGCAGAGATCAAAGCGTCAGGATTGCGTGGCAGAGGGGGGGCAGGTTTCCCCACCGGCCTCAAGTGGTCGTTCATGCCTAAGCCTTCAGAGGGCAGCCAAAACTACCTGGTGGTTAATAGCGATGAATCAGAGCCAGGCACTTGCAAGGATCGAGATATTCATCGATTTAATCCACACGCCTTGATCGAAGGCATGTTGATCGGTTGCTACTCTATTGGTGCGACTGTTGGATATAACTATATGCGTGGCGAGTGGATGGATGAACCATTCAAGCGATTTGAAGGGGCTGTAGTAGAAGCCTATGCAAACGGTTGGGCAGGCAAAGACATAAAAGGCTCCGGACTGAATATAGATGTCATCGGTACCCTTGGAGCTGGCGCCTACATTTGCGGTGAAGAAACCGCACTTTTAGAATCACTTGAAGGCAAAAAAGGCCAGCCAAGATTTAAACCACCTTTCCCAGCCAACTTCGGATTGTATGGTAAGCCAACAACAATAAATAACACTGAATCTGTAGCATCGACTTCTGCAATCATGCGCAACGGTGCACAGTGGTTCCAAGATCTGGGGGTTGAAAATTCCGGCGGCCAGAAATGTTTTTCAATGTCCGGACATGTGAATAATCCGGGTAACTTTGAAATAAGCCTTGGTACCCCGTTTAGTGAATTACTGGAAATGGCTGGTGGTGTGACTGGCGGGCGTAAGCTTAAGGCTGTGATACCCGGTGGGTCTTCAATGCCGGTGTTGCCTGGTGAAATTATGCTAGCAACCAACATGGATTACGATTCCATTGCAAAGTCTGGCTCCATGTTGGGTTCTGGTGCGGTAATTTCGATGGATGAAACCACCGATATGGTCAAGGCGCTGTGCCGAATTTCGCGGTTTTATTATTCTGAAAGCTGTGGTCAGTGCACACCGTGTCGTGAAGGGACTGGTTGGTTATACAGAATGCTGGTCAGAATTATAGACGGCAAGGGCCGACCGGAAGACATAGACAAACTTGAGGACATTGCTGCAAAAATTGCGGGTCGAACAATATGTGCGCTAGGCGAAGCCGCTGCTTGGCCGGTGCAAGGAATGCTGCGCCACTTTCGCCCGGAGTTTGAATATTACGTAGAACACAAGCGAAGCCTTGTGCAAGAAAAACTGGGAACAGCTGCGTGATGAATAAAACGCAGGCATTTGGCTACGGTGGCAATACAACCGGTACAAAAAGATGAGTGACGACCTGATCAATATCACCGTTGACGGACAGCAACTAAAGGCCCGTAGAGGGCAAATGCTGATCGAGGTGACTGATGCCGCAGGTATAGAAATACCTCGATTTTGCTACCACAAAAAACTTACCGTGGCAGCTAATTGCCGGATGTGTCTGGTCGAAGTCGAAAAGGCACCTAAGCCGTTGCCTGCTTGCGCCACGCCGGTTGCTCCAGACATGATCGTGAAAACCAGCTCCGAACTCGCTAAGGGTGCACAGGCTGGCACCATGGAATTTCTACTCATAAACCATCCTCTCGATTGCCCCATTTGTGATCAAGGCGGTGAGTGCGAGTTGCAGGATATAGCGATGGGTTATGGTAATAGTTCATCGGACTATATTGAAACCAAGCGGGTAGTGATGGACAAAAACATCGGACCGTTGATTTCAACAGAATTAACCCGCTGCATTCACTGCACCCGTTGCGTGCGTTTTGGTGAAGAGATCGCAGGCATCAGAGAATTAGGCGCTACCGGGCGTGGCGAAAACATGCGTATCGGCACTTACATCGCCAAAAGCGTTAATTCAGAACTTTCAGGTAACGTGATCGATCTGTGTCCTGTGGGGGCCTTGACCGCTAAGCCGTCCAGGTTTTCCGCTCGTTCATGGGAACTGAGCCAACATGCGACAGTGAGCCCCCACGATAGTGTCGGAAGCAATGTCTATTTGCACGTTGGGAATGGATCAGTCACCAGAGCCGTACCCCGTGAAAATGAATCAGTAAACGAAACCTGGATTGCCGATCGCGATCGTTTTAGTTACGAAGGTCTGTACAGCGCTGATCGAATTCAATCGCCAATGCTTCGCATTGATGGTGAACTGAAAGCCGTCGATTGGCCAACGGCTTTAGCAGCCACAGCAACTGCTCTGCGCGAGGCGGTCGACAAGCATGGTGCTAAATCTATTGCCGCACTTGGTTCATCAACAGCAACGCTTGAAGAACAATATTTACTGCAAAAGCTGATGCGTTCACTTGGCAGTAACAACGTTGACCATCGCCTAACGCAAATAGACTACTCAGATCAAAGTCAGGCACCTGTGATGCCGTGGCTTGGAATGTCACTTGAAGAACTCGAAAACGTAGACGCGGGTTTGTTGATCGGTTCGAATGTGCGAAAAGAGCAACCGCTGGCCGGTCTGCGTCTTCGTAAGGCTGCACTGAAAGGTGCACCGATCAGTTTTATTAATCCGAGGGTTTATCCTCCGAACTTCGAGCCTCTGCATAATATTGGAGCCTCACCGCGAGATATGCTGTTGCAACTGCTGAGCGTGGCTATCGCCTGTGACTGTAAAGATGAAGCAGTCACCAAAATTGCATCGCAGGCGACTGTCGGTGATGAGCACCGGGAAATCGCCAAAAGCTTGAAAGATGCCAAGAATCCAATTGTTCTGTTGGGTAATACGGCTGTTATTCACCCGAACTACTCCAGTTTGCGTGCGTTGGCCAGTTGCATATCAAAGGCAACTGGTGCGGTCTTTGGTTACTTGCCTGAAGGCGGTAATACAGCCGGGGCATGGCTTGCGGGTTGTGTTCCACATAGGGGCGTGGCTGGCGCAACTATCGAAAAAGCCGGGCTAAATGCAGCTGAAATGCTAGAGGCTCAGTTGCAGGTTTTTATCCTGATGGGCGTTGAACCCAGATACGAACAAATAAACAGTGCACAGGCGCGTGAGCAAATCAACAACGCCACAACGATAATTCTGTCTACACACTTAAGTAAGCACGCTGTCGATCACGCCGATATTGTTTTGCCTTCCGCAGCATTTTCAGAGACCGCTGGAACCTTTGTGAATGCAGTAGGTAGTTGGCAAATGTTCAGTGGGGCAGCCGCACCACCAGGGGAAGGTCGACCTGCCTGGAAAATTTTACGGGTTCTTGGTACTGAGTTGGGACTGGAAGGCTTCGCTTACAATGATGTGGTCGGCGTACGAGATGAATTGAAAGGTCTATGTCGGGAAATACAGCTAGGCAACGATTACACAGCGACAGACATCGATATCCCCGAGCACAAAGCTAGTGGCAAAAGCCTGTTGCGGTGCGGTGATCTTCCTGCTTATAAATCAGACATGTTAGTCAGGCGCGCCCGATCTCTGCAAAAGACTGCAGATGCCCAGCAAAATTTTGTCACCCTTAACGGCGCTGACCTTAAAGCACTTGGTTTAGCAGAAGATGCAGTCGTTAATCTTGAACAAGACGGCGCGACTGTCATGTTAAGCGTTAAGCGTGATGACGGTATTCCAGCCGGTTGTGCATGGTTGCCGATTGGAAGTATCGATCTGGCAGGGTTTGGCAGTCTGTTTGAGCCGGTCACTTTAGTTCCGGGGGGCTAGAGAAATGGGATTTTTTGAAGGGTTGTGGCTACTGATCTGGACAGTCTTAAAGGTCATGCTAATTATCGTGCCGTTGCTCCTGTCTGTGGCGTACCTGACTTATGCAGAGCGGAAGGTTATTGGTGCCATTCAGGTTAGAAAAGGACCCAATAGAGTAGGGTGGGGTGGTTTGTTACAGCCCATCGCTGACGTTCTTAAGCTGTTGACCAAAGAGGTTCTGGTCCCGACTAATTCACACCGTTTTCTATTTTTAGTAGCCCCTATTTTGTCCTTGGCCCCGGCTTTTGCAGCTTGGGCGGTAATACCATTTAGCGACACCAAAGTACTTGCTGATGTAAATGCCGGTCTCTTATACGTGCTGGCGCTGACATCACTTGGCGTTTATGGCGTTATTGTGGCGGGGTGGGCATCCAATTCAAAGTATGCGTTTCTGGGTGCAATGCGTTCTGCAGCGCAAATTGTGTCCTACGAAATAGCGATGGGTTTTGCGTTAGTTGGCGTAATAATGCTTAGCGGTAGTCTGAACTTAGGCGATATCGTGCGCGCACAGGAAGGTAATATACTTCATTGGTTCTGGATACCTTTGTTCCCGCTGTTTATTGTGTATTTTATATCCGGTGTTGCAGAGACCAACCGTGCACCGTTTGACGTAGCGGAAGGCGAGTCAGAAATCGTCGCGGGCTTTCACGTAGACTATTCAGGAATGGCTTTCGCGTTATTCTTTTTGGCTGAATACGCTAACATGATCATGATAGCGGCATTAACGGTGATTTTGTTCCTAGGCGGCTGGTTGTCACCCATACCATTTATTCCTGATGGCATAGGTTGGTTCTTTGGCAAGACTGGCTTTGTATTGTTTTTCTTTCTTTGGTTTCGCGCAACTTTTCCGCGATATCGCTACGATCAGATCATGCGCTTGGGCTGGAAGGTTTTTATTCCAGTCACAATCACATGGCTCACCGTAGTGGGACTAGCAATTCTGCTAGAAATCGAACCCTGGTTTGCAGTGAGAGCGGCTTGATATGACTGGTAACGTTAAAGGCTATTTTAAAAGCTTTTTGCTTCTTGAGTTACTCAAGGGCATGAGCTTGACTGGTCGCTATCTGTTTGCGAAAAAATTCACGGTTCAGTACCCGGAAGAAAAAACGCCTCAGTCGCCCCGCTTTCGCGGCTTACACGCACTACGCCGCTACTCGAACGGCGAGGAACGTTGCATAGCTTGCAAATTGTGCGAGGCAGTGTGCCCGGCACTGGCGATCACCATTGATTCAGAAGAGCGCGCCGATAACACCCGCCGTACCACTCGCTATGACATCGATCTTTTCAAATGTATTTTTTGTGGCTTTTGCGAAGAGGCCTGCCCGGTCGATTCGATTGTCGAAACCCGGATTTTTGAATACCACTTTGAGAAACGTGGTGAGCAAATTATGACCAAAGACAAGTTGCTCGCCATCGGCGATAAGTTTGAAGCCCAAATCGCTGCCGATCGTGCAGTTGATGCGCCGTTTCGTTGAGGCTCGATAATGGACTTTAAACTACTTGTATTCTGGGTATTTTCGTTGGTATTGATTGGCGCCGCGATTGGTGTAATTACCACTCGCAACCCGGTTCAGGCAGCACTATTTCTGGTGTTGGCGTTTTTTAATAGCGCGATAATCTGGATGTTAATGGAAGCAGAGTTTCTTTCTATCACTCTGGTGTTGGTCTATGTTGGGGCCGTGATGGTGTTGTTTTTGTTTGTGGTGATGATGCTAGACATAAACAGTCTGCCACAACGCGAGGGCTTTACTCGATACCTGCCGCTGGGTGGTCTGATTGTGACGGCCATTGTGGTTCAAATGATTTTTCTGATTAGAGTGCGCTGGTTTTCAGCAGAAAACTATCCGTCGCCAACGCCTCGCGGTGCGGACTATAGCAACACTGCAGAGTTGGGCTTGGCTATTTACACCGACTATATTCTTCAGTTTGAAATAGCAGCCGTGATTTTGCTGGTCGCAATTATCGCTGCGATCGCACTCACCATGCGCCGCCGCCCTGATACTAAGTATCAAAGTCCTTCTGAGCAAGTGCAGGTTAAGAAAGAAGATCGCCTGCGTATTGTTTCAATGGATTCGGAGAAATAGCCGAATGATCCCTCTTTCTTACTATCTGACGCTCGGCGCTATTTTGTTCGGGATCAGTATCGCGGGTATTTTTCTTAACCGGAAAAATATCATCATCATTTTAATGTCCATCGAGTTAATGCTGTTGGCCGTCAATATGAACTTTGTCGCGTTCTCCTATTTCCTGGGAGACACCGCAGGGCAGGTATTCGTTTTCTTTATTCTTACTGTTGCTGCGGCAGAAGCAGCCATAGGGTTAGCTATTCTTGTGGTGTTATTCAGAAATCGCGGTTCGATCAACGTTGCTGATCTTGACGAGCTTCAGGGGTAGATATGAAACTACTCTACATACTCACACCGCTGGCACCTTTATTTGGCGCTATTGCAGCAGGCTTCTTTGGCAAGCAACTCGGGCGTACCACTACGCATAGAGTGACTATCGCCGGCGTCGCTATAGCGTTTGCTTTGTCATTAGTGGCATTGGTGAAAAACGTTTATGGGGATGGAGCTGTTTTTGATGAAACCATCTATACGTGGATGGTCAGCGGCAATATCAAGTTTGAAGTTGGTTTTCTGGTTGATCGCTTGACTGTAGTGATGATGACAGTGGTCACCTCGGTGTCGCTCATGGTGCATATCTACACCATCGGTTATATGGTCGACGACCCGGGCTATCAGCGCTTTTTTAGCTACATCTCCTTGTTTACGTTTGCCATGTTGATGCTGGTAATGGCAAACAACTTTATGCAACTGTTTTTCGGTTGGGAGGCAGTTGGTTTGGTGTCCTATCTGTTGATTGGTTTTTGGTACAAAAAGCCAACAGCCATTTTTGCAAACCTCAAAGCCTTTCTAGTAAACCGTGTTGGTGACTTTGGCTTCCTGCTGGGTATTGCTGCCGTGTTGATGTACACCGGCTCGCTTCATTATGGCGAGGTATTTGAAGCTGCGCCGGCTCTGGTTGGACAGACCATGGAGCTGTTTCCGGGGGCCGCTTGGTCAGTCATGACGGTCACATGTATTTGTCTGTTTATTGGAGCTATGGGCAAATCGGCCCAAATACCGTTGCATGTTTGGCTTCCAGACTCAATGGAGGGCCCAACGCCGATTTCTGCGTTGATTCACGCAGCAACGATGGTGACGGCTGGTATTTTCATGGTGTCTAGAATGTCTCCGTTGTTCGAGCTGTCAGAAACCGCTTTGAGCTTTGTGATCGTTATCGGGTCGTTGACAGCGCTATTGATGGGGCTTATCGGTATTGTGCAGAACGACATCAAAAAAGTGGTGGCTTATTCTACGTTATCGCAATTAGGTTATATGACTGTCGCGCTGGGCGCATCGGCCTATGGAGCGGCGATCTTCCACTTGATGACACATGCCTTTTTCAAAGCCTTGTTGTTTCTGGCTGCTGGCAGTGTGATCATCGGCATGCATCATGAGCAAGACATTCGAAAAATGGGTGGGCTAAAAAAATACATGCCGATCACCTACTGGACTTCTCTGATTGGATCTTTGGCGTTGATTGGATTTCCGGGGTTTTCAGGGTTCTTCTCGAAGGATGCCATTATCGAATCAGTACACGCTTCCACTATCCCCGGTGCTGGTTTCGCTTACATTTGTGTATTACTTGGCGTGTTCATTACAGCCTTTTACAGTTTCAGAATGTTCTTTTTGGTTTTCCACGGCAAAGAGCGTATGGACGCCCACACCAAAGAACATCTGCACGAATCACCAAAAGTAGTCACCGCGCCGCTCATTCTGTTGGCAATTCCTTCGGTGATTCTAGGTGCATTGACCATCGGTAGTATGTTGTTTGGCGACTATTTCGGTGATGCTATTCAGGTAGCAAAAGAACACGATGTACTTGCGGAAGTGGGTCAGCATTACCATGGACCGCTTGGTTTTGTATTGCACGGCTTCAAAACGCCGCCGCTATACCTTGCACTTGGCGGCGTCCTCGCTGCTTGGTTCATTTACCTGCGAAAGCCAGAGATAGCAACGTGGTTCGCGACTAAATTCAGTTTTGTACATCGGCTGCTTGAGAACAAGTATGGTTTCGACGACTTCAACCAGGCAGTGTTTGCGGGTGGTAGTCAGAAAATTGCCGACAAGCTATGGAATGTCGGAGATGTTAAGCTGATCGATGGCATGATGGTGAACGGCAGTGCCAATAAGATCGGGGCGTTGTCGGCGATCGTCAGAACTGTTCAGAGTGGTTATTTGTACCACTATGCCTTCGCTATGATCATCGGCTTACTAGCGATGTTATCTGTTTTCATTTTTACAACGTAGCAGCGGTCGCGATTGATGCCTATCCTTAGCATAATAATCTGGTTGACAATACTTGGCGGCTTTGTGGTTCTATTTGCCGGTGACCAACGTTGCCGACCAATAGCACTAGCCATATCGGTTGTGGCCTTTCTGTTTAGTCTGCCGCTGTATTTTGGCTTTGATAAAAATACAGCCGATATGCAATTTGTCGAGAATGTGGCTTGGCTGCCGTCATTCGATATAAATTACGCCCTGGGTGTAGACGGCATAGCCATGCCGCTGATCCTATTGACGAC
>JALZUX010000089.1 GCA_023301405.1 Granulosicoccaceae bacterium
TGTTTAGAAAAGACCATTAGTTGACCTTGTAGTTCTTAGCGCACAATATAGTGGCTGTGGAGCATGTTATTTATTAGCAGCTAATGCCTATCGACAACTGCAAAGAGTATGGTTTGAAAGCAGGGGTCAGCAACAAGGCTGATTCATGGTCACCCGCTTCAATCAAACTCGTAAGGAAATACCCTTTGATCTTGTTTGATCAGATATCTGAGTTAAAATCAGATCACTCGCTGCCAGGCAGCCAGCGCATTGATGTGGCGCCGTCGTATTCGGTTTGCCATATCGACTTTATGGGTTCGCCGGTGATGCGGTGTGTGTTTAGTTGGATGCCGATGTGGTGTGATCGTCTTAAGCTTGGAAATCCCAGTGATTGAAATTGAACGCAAATTTCTAGTGATCCCCGATCAGTGGCCGCAAGGCCAGAAAAAAATACAAATGCGGCAAGGTTACCTTGCTGACCAAGGGGGGCTTGTTTGTCGAGTTCGACAGAAAAACAATGACTATTATTTGTCTTTAAAAGCAAGAATAGATACGGTTTCAAGCTATGACTATGAATATCGCATCCCTAGCGAAGACGGCATCACAATGCTTGAGCGGATATGCACCAAAACGGCGGTATCTAAGCTGCGCCATGAGGTGTTGTTTGGCGGCTTGGTGTGGGAAATCGATGAATTTCAAGGGCTGAATCAAGGGTTGGTAGTCGCTGAAATTGAGTTGCCTGACATCGCACATCCACTAGAACTGCCGCCTTGGGTTTCTTCTGAGGTCAGTGATGATTACCGATATAGAAACTCTGCTCTCTATCAAAATCCTTGGAGCCAGTGGGCAGAAAATACTTGATGATGCATGGCTCAACAATCAGAATTAATCGCTTCAGGTAAGTAGTCTTCGTAATATGTCTGTATAGATGTCGGTGAGTTTTTCCAAGTCGTCGCAAGAAACGCACTCATCTACTTGATGGATGCTTGCGTTGATTGGGCCCAGTTCCAGAACCTCGGCTCCTGTCGGGGCGATAAATCGGCCGTCAGATGTGCCGCCGGTAGTCGATAGCTGAGTGTTGTAGCCGCACACTTTTTGAATCGATTGCTCGGTGGCTTCTACCAACTTTCCGCGACCGGTAATAAAAGGTTGGCCTGATACACGCCAGCTTAAGTCGTAGTCAATATCGAGCTTGTTGAGTATTTCAACAACGCGTTGTTGTAGTTGTTCGACAGTCACTTCGGTGGAAAATCTAAAGTTGAAGCGCATGCTCAGGTCTGCAGGAATGACGTTGTCTGCGCCAGTGCCAGCGTTTATATTTGATACCTGAAACGTTGTAGGCGGGAAGAATTCGTTGCCTTGATCCCAGGTTGCGGTGCTTAGCTCAGTGAGCGCGCTTGCCACTAGATGAATGGGGTTGTTTGCTAGGTGAGGGTAAGCTACATGGCCTTGCTTACCCTTGATGCTTAGTAAGCCATTCATTGAGCCGCGCCGGCCATTTTTAATGATATCGCCAATTTTGTCGGTGCTCGTTGGCTCGCCGACAATACACCAATCAATCGTGGTGCCGCTTTCAGTGAGGTGTTTAATTACTTTTACAGTGCCGTCTTTTGCTGGGCCTTCTTCATCGCTAGTGATTAGAAATCCAATCCGTCCTTTTATTTTTTCAGTAGTCATTATGCGTTCAACGGCGACCATCATGGCGGCTATGCTACTTTTCATGTCAGCAGCGCCACGCCCAAAGATAGTGCCATCAACAATTTCTGCAGCGAAAGGTGGATGTGTCCAGTGATCAAGAGTTCCCACCGGGACGACATCGGTATGACCGGCAAAAACGAATAGCGGCCCATCGCCGTCGGTTACTGACCATAGGTTGCTGACATCGCCAAACGGCAATAGCGTATGTTGAAAGCCAAAAGCTGAGAGATGGTCTGCAATTATTTTCTGGCAGTCACCATCGTTGGGAGTAATTGAAGGTTGCCTGATTAGCGCCTGAGCCAATTCAATAGTGGTGGACATATTTTTAGTCGTCGACGTATTTGAGTAGGGATACTTGTAGTGAGTCAAGTACGGTAGGGTTGGTGACTTTTTCTCTGTCAGCAGTTTGAATAAAAAATGCGTCTTCCGCTGTTTCACCAAGTGTTGCTATATTGGCAGATAAAACACGTATGTTATTTTGTGCAAAACTGTAACCGATGGCGCTGAGTAGGCCGGGGCGATCTATGGCTTTGATGAATAAGCTGGTGTAATCGTCTGATACTTCGTTGTCGAACCGAATAATCGGTTTGAAATCAAAATGTTTTAATCGACGAGGAGACGGTAGTGGTGTTGGCCTGCTGAGTGTGTCAGGTGACGATATGGCTTCTATAAGAGTTTTGTAGATATGATCCAAGCGACTTTTGTCTTGAATAGGATCACCGTCTCGGTCTAGTACAAAAAAAGTATCGAGGGTCTTGCCACGTAAGGAGGTGAGAATCTGAGCGCTTACGATTGTTAAGCTGAGTTGATCAAGAGCTGTAACCATGTCGTTGAATATTTGAAAGTAGTTTGCAACGTGTATGAATATTTCGGTAGAGCCTCGTCCTGTTTCACGGCGTAAAAGTACCAGTGGTTCATTTTCCTCGGCTATTGAAATGTTCACGGCATGCCAACAGATTTCGTCTGCTGTGTATTGCAGGAAGTACCCATCGTCACAATTCTGCCAGAAGTTTGTTAATGCCGCGTCGCTTATAGGTGTTTCAGCGAGTAGTATTTTTGCATCCCGTTTTTTCTGATTAATGATTTCGATCTTGTCGATTGGATTGTCGAGGCCGCGCTTCAGTGCTTGTTCAGTGCTGTCGTACAGCTGTCTTAGCAGGTTGGCCTTCCATGAATTCCAAAGCTCCGGGTTAGTGCCGCGAATATCCGCTATGGTCAGAAGGTAGAGAAAATTCAAATAACGTATCGAGCCTACAAAATGGGCAAAGTCGTTTATTACCTCGGGATCAGATATGTCTTTTCTCTGTGCAGTTGTTGACATAGTAAGGTGATATCGAATCGTCCACTCAACCAACTTGGTGTCGATGGCATTGAGTCCGTGTTGTATGCAAAAGTCTAATACGTCTTCTGCGCCAAGAACTGAGTGATCTCCACCGCGACCTTTGGCGATGTCATGAAAAAGCCCGATAATATAGAGCAGTTCGGGTTTTTCGATATTTTGCATGATGCTTGAGCATTCGGGGTATTCATCATCATGAAGCGGGATTGCAAAGCGACGTAAATTTCGTATCACCATTAACGTGTGTTCATCAACAGTGTAGATATGAAACAGATCGTATTGCATGCGGCCTACGATCAATTCAAACTTTGGCAGATACATAGCTAGTACGCCATATCGGTTCATCATGCGAAGTTTGCGAGTTATTTTGTTAGGTTCACGAAACAGTTGCAGAAACAAATCTCTGGGTATTAGTTCTGATCTGAAATGGTTGTCTATTAAGTGCAGGTTACTACGTAGCAATCGCAGCGTGTGCGCGCCAATGCCTTTGATTTCATCGCTTGTTGCAAATACCTGAAAAATTTCTAATAAAGCTGGGGGGTATTTAGTAAACACATGGTCGTGTGCCGCTTCAATGTAATTGTTTACTAAATTGAATCGTTTGTTTAGCGCGGTTCTTTTAAACATGCGGTCACTGACAAACGCACTTTCCAGTAATTGAAGTAGCATTTCATTCACGCGTTCAATACGGGTAACGGTTCGATAGTACCGTTGCATGAATTGCTCTACTGCTTCGTTTCCTTCTTCCTGTAGGTGGCCGAAGTCGCTGGCAAGGTCTCGTTGGTAGTCAAACAGAACTCTGTCTTCTTTGCGGTTACTTTTATAGTGAAGAAGAAATCGAATTTTCCATAGGTAATCGCGACCCTTGGTAAGTTCAATGAGTTCAGGTTTGGTGAGGTATCCGTCGTTAACCAGCGCTTGAAAGTTAGTGTGTCCATAGTGTCGAATAACGAGCCAGGTAATAGTCTGAATGTCACGAAGCCCGCCGGGCCCTTCTTTAAGGTTGGGTTCCAGTCGGAAGGCTGAGCCATGAAATTTTATATGCCGCTCACGTTGCTCCTCGCGCTTTGCATAAAAATATTCGGCTGCGGGCCACATGTGTGAGGGTTCAATTGCTTTGTGGAGGTCGTCAAAGAGTTTGGCAGACCCGCACAGTATTCGGCTCTCTAGCAGATTGGTGATAACGGTGACGTCGGCAGTGGCTTCCTTCACGCAGTGGGAAATATCTCTGACGCTATGGCCGACGTCTAAGCCTAAATCCCATAGTGCGGTGATGAACTTACCAATTTCTTCATCGACGTCTTTATAACTCAGCTCTGTCAGGATTAAAATATCGATATCAGAGTTTGGGTGGAGTTCCGCGCGACCATACCCCCCCACTGCCACGAGCGCCAAATAGCCTGTGGCTGCCTGCGGGATAATGCGATCCCAAAGGTGGTTGATTAATGTGTCTGTGATCGCTGACTGCCAGGCGATAAGCTCGCCGGCCGGAGCGCCTTCGCGAAAAAACTTCATCATTGCTGATCGTGTTTCTTTCAGTGCGTCGCGATAGGCTGTAATTGTTGAGCCCTGCGCCTCGATCTCTCCGATCATTGAGGGCAGGTGAAGCAGTTCAGCCTGTTGAGTTTGGCTTTCGCTAACTGATGGTTGACGAGATTGTTTCTTTTTCACGTTGTGAGTTTAAGTTTCTTGCGGAGACAGCGTAAGTAGCTCGTAACCGGATTCGGTCACAAGCACAGTATGCT
Organism: Granulosicoccaceae bacterium; assembly: GCA_023301405.1. Lineage (GTDB taxonomy): Bacteria > Pseudomonadota > Gammaproteobacteria > Granulosicoccales > Granulosicoccaceae. The sequence continues at coordinate 4,762 of JALZUX010000089.1, forward strand.
CCCACTGAGCAGAAAGGCTTCTGTCTTTGGTGACTACAGTCCAGTCGTCGGGTAGCAGGCGGACCTGGCGTTTGCCTTCGTTAATCATCGGTTCGATGGTGAAGACCATTCCGGCTTCCAGGCTAAGGCCAGTACCGGGTTTGCCGTAATGTAAGATTTGCGGCTCTTCATGAAACAGGCGGCCGATACCGTGTCCGCAATATTCCCGGACAACGGAGCATCGTTCTCCTTCTGCATACTGCTGGATTGCGTGCCCGATGTCGCCTAGGGTTGTGCCTGGCTTTACTATATCGATGCCCTTGTAGAGGCTGTGATAAGCGATTTCGGTAATACGCTTGCCCTTCACAGTGGGCTCACCAACGTAGTACATACGACTGGTGTCGCCGTGATAGCCATCCTTGATCACTGTGACGTCAATGTTGATGATGTCTTTTTTCTTCAATACCCGGTCTCCCGGAATGCCGTGGCACACTACATGGTTCAATGATGTGCAGATGGATTTGGGAAAACCACGGTAGTCTAACGGGGCGGGGATCGCGCCCTGTTTGACGGTGATGTGTTCGTGGCAAATGGCGTTGAGTTCATCTGTGGATACCCCCGCGCGAACATGTTCGCTAATCATGTCGAGTACTTCAGCCGCCATGCGTCCGGCGACGCGGATTTTTTCGACTTCTTCGGGGGTTTTTATCGGTACACCGTGCGGTCGGCTCATGCGAAAACTTGTCCTGTAATGCTTATTGAGTGATGCAGGCAGGGCATCATTGGCATTTTTATTGGGTTTGAAGTAAATAATCTCAATTCAGCCCTTATTGTATTGGAACAATAGGGGAATCTGGAATATAATTCTGGGTTAACCTCGGAAGATTTGCTGCAAAGCACCTTCCGACTCTTAACCGGGCGCAATCGTTAGCCATTAAATTAGATTTTTGGCGAGGCTGCAAACCGGAATTCACACGCTTCATAGGTAATTGTGCTGCAAGGGTGCCGGTAAAACGGTTGCATGTACAATATGGGGCGGAGGCTCAACCCACAACCGGAAAATGAATATGTCAAAAGTTAGCATGCGCCAGATGTTGGAAGCTGGTGTGCATTTCGGCCACCAAACTCGCTATTGGTGCCCCAAGATGGCTCCCTATCTTTATGGTGAGCGAAACAAAATCCATATCTTCAACCTTGAAAATACAGTGCCAGCGCTTGATGATGCTCTGAATTTTCTGGGTAAGCTGGCGTCGAAAAATGGCCGTGTATTGTTTGTTGGAACCAAACGCGCTGCCCGTGACGCCATTAAGGATGCTGCCAACGAATGCAGCATGCCGTTTGTAAATCGTCGTTGGCCCGGTGGCATGATGACAAACTTCAAGACCGTGAAACAGTCGGTTAAGCGTATGATCGAGCTAGAAGAAATGTTCGACAGTGGCGGTGAAGAGCGTCTGAATAAGAAAGAAGCACTGACACTTCGTCGTGAACTAGACAAGCTAGACAAAAGCTTAGGTGGTGTAAAGAAGATGGAGCGTCTTCCTGATGCCCTGTTTGTTGTTGATGTTGGTTACGAGAAAATCGCGATTGCCGAGGCCCGTAAGCTAGGTATTCCAATTGTAGCTATCGTTGATAGCAACAACTCCCCGGAGAATGTTGATTATGTGATCCCGGGTAATGATGATGCTGTGCGCGCAATTCAGCTTTACGTTGACGCGGCAGCAGAGGCAGTCAAAGCCGGCCGAACGTCGGCGTCATTGTCCGATAGCAAGGAATATGTAGAAGTGAAAGAGCCGGCA
>JALZUX010000090.1 GCA_023301405.1 Granulosicoccaceae bacterium
CAGCCTTGGGCAGAAATCTCCTACGGAGATTATGTGTTGCAAAACAACACCTGGAACAACAGCGATGTTTTTACGCAAACCTGGTCTCAGTGCATTGAGCTAGGTGGTGGTCCGGGTAACTATGTAGCCAAATGGGATTACGATTGGCTGCGTCGCAACCAAGGTGCCGAGTACTCGGTGAAAAGTTACCCTCAGGTGTACTACGGTCGTAAAACTAAAAATTCACAATCTGGTACACCGGCCAAGCTAGGTTTGCCAGCGCGCATCAATAATCTGCCCGACTTCAAGGTGCGGTATCGATACTCAGAAACCGGCAGCCCCGAGCGAAATGTAGCGCTTGAATCGTTTTTCCACACCAGCTGCGAAGCTGAAGAATGGAATAAACAGTTCGAAATGATGATTTGGGTTGGAAAGCCTACCGTTAGAACACCCGGCACACTGGTCTCCGAAGCTACCATTGATGGTAAAGTCTGGGATGTTTACACCAACCCTTCACTGGGCTGGGGCTATGTGGCATTTGTTGACCAGGAGACTTCAACCGAAGGTCGGTTGGACTGGAACAAGTTTGTTGACTGGACCCGCTTCCAGGGCCCTTCGGTTGGTGTTTGGCCGATTGGCAACAATACTTGCATGGGTGCGATAGAAATCGGCACTGAAACTTTCTGGGGGACGGGCACTTTTACGCTCCACGAGTTCAGCGTCACTCGATAACAGCCTACTTTGAGATCAGAAAGAGCCGCTTACGCGGCTCTTTTTGTTTCTGGGTTTTGAAATGCAGTTTGTCATAACCCCTTTTACGGCACTGTTGCGATACAGCTTATATGTGTGTGACTCAGTTGAGTACGGTTTCCCCCGCGTTGCGGAAAACTATCAGGCAATCAATGAGGCCCAATGGGGTTTAACCTTAAATATGCGCTGAGATCAGATGTATCACTGTTGCGGGCCTATGCAAACGGAGAGATGGCTGCTTTCGAGATCCTATATCAACGCCATAAAGATGGTTTGTACAATTTTTTGTACCGGAACTTAGCACGACACGCGGTCGCTGAAGAAATAGCGCAGGAAGTGTGGATTGCGGTGATTTCGCAGGCCGGTAAGTTTGAACAGCGTGAGGCAGCCTTTCGCACTTGGTTGTATCAGATTGGTCGTAATAAAGTGATTGATTATCATCGCAAAAAGTCCAACCAAATTCATACTGAAATTGATGAGCAAGACGATTCACTGCCGGCCAATCAGCTTAGTGTTGAAGATAATTTATTGCTTAGCCAGCTTATGGAGCTACTTGGTGAGCTTCCTGATGAGCAGCGGCAAACTTTTCTTTTGCAGCAAGAGGGTTTTTCAACTCGCGAAATTTCTAAAATTACCGGGGTTGGCAGTGAAACCGTGAAGAGCCGATTGCGTTACGCGAAAAAGGCTACCCGACAAGGTCTGGAGTCTCGGACATGAGCGAACTAAAAAGAAAGTACCGGGTTGCGCCCCGGCACCGTTCTCCGGATCACCTGGATTCGTTGATTCTTGCACGTGCTGAGCACAATATACCGGCTAGAAGACGGCTAGTGGTGTCGCCTTGGAAGACTGCAGTGGTCTTTTTTTGTGTTGCAGGGTTCGGGATTGCACTGTTGTTCCGCTTTGGCATGCCTTCATTGGATTCGCTATCCAGCGCAATGCCTGATTCCTTCGATGACGCCGCCAGTGTTGAATCGAAGACTATCGCTAGCTTGCAGAAAGATACATTAGTCACGCAGGAGCGTAACGCCGAGCCTGTGGTTAACAAGCGCAACGCTGCTGATATTGATCGGGCTGAGACGGCGTCAACTCAATTCGCCGACGCATCGATACCAGAAGTCTTAAGCTCTGCTAAAGGGCAGGTGGCTGAACTGGCCAGTGCAGATTCATTGGTACTAGATAAGGCTAGGTCAACGAGCCCGGAAGTCGCCCTATTGTCTATAGAATCAGAGCCTGCCGCGCAGTCTGTGCCACTAGAATTGGCCCAACCCGTGGTCAAAAAAGCCACCTCTGTAGTATCCAGGAACGACACCGATGTCACGGTTAGCGCAGCTAACATTGCCAAGGAAACTGAGTCAAGCTCTGGCGCTACCGCTTTGGGCTCAACTGCCATTGAAAGTGATTTGGGCGCACCAGCCGTTGTTGCACGATCATCAGTACAGTTATCACCTTTGTCGGGGGCTAAAACGCTGGGTGCAAACGAGGCTGATGTTGGAAAGCGGCGGATGAAGTCGTTGCTTGCCGGAGGACAGCCAGAAGGCAAGCAGGTGCCGGGTGGGTCTGCATTAGTGGCGTCTCAATCGGAGTCTGCGGCAGTCGATGCTGCCGGTTGGATTGCAAGGCAATCGGTATTACATTTCACGCTGCAATTGGCCATTGCGCCAGATGCCGATTATCTGCTTGCGTTTGGTCGATCTCTGAACTTAAATCAGGCTTTGTATGTTGTTGACATAAGTGATGACCAGTCACGGGATAGCTTCGGGCTTTTTTATGGTGTATTCGATACCGCTGATCAGGCGTCGAGAGAAGTCAATTCATTGAAAAATAAGGTGACAGAGCTGAGTCCCCTGGTTCGTAATTTCAATGAGTTACGTTTTGGGCTTGAAATACCCTAGGTCGTGTTTCGGGCGTAAATCCTTCGTAAACGGGAGTTAAACATAGGAGCCGTTACAAAAAATTACCTGAAACCAAATTCCTGCGGTTATCATGTAACATGCTGGGAAGTTTCCATAGTTGTTGAAACATGTTTCAACAGTACCTTGATGTTGTAATTTTATTGTTAAATCAGTAAACAGGCAGCGAGGTGTGTATTTCCAGGCTGTATCAAGGTGTGCAACGGTTTTAGAAAAAAGGGGTTAGTTGATGCAATATCTTATTGGTGAAATCGGACTATTAGTTTTAGGGGCCGGCTTTATCGGGCTTGTGGTCGGGTGGCTTATTAGTCGATTTTTTAAGTCAAGATCGGCCGCAGTTGGCCAGCGACGCCTTGTCGATGATATTCAACGACGTGATCACGAAATCAGGCGGCTGCAAGGTGATTTACGGTATGCGCGTAATGATAGTGATAATGCTCGGGTTGATTATCGCAATAGTCGGGGTGGGCGCACCAGTCGGTCCGACGAAAGGTATCGCGAGCCGCAAAAAAATCAATCAGACCATGCTGCAGCTGCGAAAGCCAAGCGCTCTGAAACAGCCTCTCTCACCGTTCGCGGTGGCGCTAGCACCGATGCCAGCACCAGTCAGGCATCTCGTCGCCTAGCGGCTCCGGCAGGCGGGCAGAATAGGCAGGCATCACCACCAGCGGGTGCTCGGCGTCCGTCTTCTCAGGATCAATCGCCTCGTCGGTCGTCGAGTCGCTCTGGTCATGATCAGTCAATCAGGGCTGATGCCGATCGAGCTCCTAGCAAGGAGAACGAGTTACGCGCGTCGGTAGACAACGAAAGACACGAAAAAGTCCAGGCATTTGTATCAGCCGGAGCGCGTGAGGGTGAGCTGAAAAAACAGCTCGAAGAAGAAACTTATTCAAAAATTCAGGCCTTTGCTAAGCTGGGGGAAAGTGAACGTGCTCTAGCTGAGACCTCGAAACTCGCTACGCAGTCTTTCACTCAAACAACTGTGGTAAATAAGCGAAACGACACTGTCTTAAGCGATTACCAGAAACTTGTCGATCAGAAGAATCTGCAAGTCGATCAACTGCAGCAGAAGGTGCGTGATTTACTGGCGCTGAAACAACAAGTGGCTCCAGCGCCGGCACCGGTTCGTGTACCGGTGGTAGACGGCGCGGCACAAGAGCGTGAGCGTGTCTTAAAAGCCAACCTTGAAGAAGAGTCATTTGCCAAGGTGCAGGCAATAGCTGCCTTGGGTGAGGTAGAACACAAGCTAAAACTGTCTCAAACTAAACCTTCTGTAGATCCTAGTTTGGCGCCCTTGCGTCGTCGCGCTGATCAACAAGATGCCATTATTCTTGATCTGCGTAAGCGTATCGAGATCCAACAGAATCAATCCAACGTGATGCAGCAGGAGTTTGATCGAAAAGTCAGAAGTCGCGAGGCTGACCTTGCCACGCTTAAAGCAGATTTCAGCGGCGGTAAAAGTGAAACTTCTCAGGCAGAAATAGACAGCTATCGTCGTAAGCTTGCTGAGTCAGATCGTGCCCACCAAAGCCGAATTGCAGAGTTCAACAAAACGCTCGAAGCCAGAAACCTCGAATACGACGAACTCGGAAACCGCCTCGAAGAATTGCGTGGAAAGATAAAGTTAAAAGACACGCAGCTAGGTCAGTTGAAAACAGAGCTTGAACAACAAAGTTCTGAAAAAATCACCTTGGAAGCAGCCAGTAATAAGTATAGAGAAGAACTGGGTGGCTTAAAAATCAGTCTTGAAGAAAAAGACGCTAATATTCTTTCGCTAAAGACACGGGCCTCTGATCTTGAACGCTCAGGTGCTGATGTCAGGGAAATGGAAACGCAACTGGGTGAATTCACCAGGAGTACTGAAGCGTCTGCGCAAAAATTTGAAAACGTTATTCTTGAACAGCGTACAAAGCTGGAAGCCCGCGAGAAAGAGTTAACAACACTGAAAGCGGCTAGCGCCAACCGTGAAGCAGAGCTGGAAGAACAGCTAGTGGCAATTCGCAATACGGCCAAAGATGCAGAAAGTAAGAAAGCAGCGTTGCTGGCAGATACCAACCGTTTCCGGTCTCAGAAGAATGCCCACGAAGCTGAGATTTCTCAGCTAGGCAAAGACATCAGAGCGGCGACAACAAGCAATGAGCATTCACGTAAAGAAATAACACGCCTGGAAGTATTGGCAAAAGAAGCGGAAATTCTCCGCAAAACGTTGAAAGACAAGGAGGTTGAAGAGCAACGTTTGCATCAGCTTTTAGACGCAGCGAGTAAGGCGAAGGTCGCCGCAGAACTTGACAACGAAAAACTGCTGCAAACGAAAGACAATGAAATCAACAAGGTTTCATCTGATCTCAGTGCTGTGCGAAAGTCTGTGGAAAATGAACAAAGCGAGGTAATGAGATTCAAAAAGGAGGCGCAGGCAGAAAAGGCTAACATTACCCAACTAACAAAGAGCTTCGAAGAGGAAAGCAAAAAGCAAAAAGAGGCAATCGCCAATCTCGAACCGCTGCGTTTAAAACTTCATGACAGTGAGCTTGCTGCCGAGAAATTACGCAAAGAGCATCAGGTTGCTCTGGCGAAATCTTCACAGGATGTAGAGTTGGTCCGTGCCGAGATGGTGAAACTGGAGAAAACGGGCTCTGAAGGATTAGTGGCAAAAGACAAAGAGCTTGCTGATCTCAGAACAAAAACGAAAGAACTTCACACATTGCGTTCTGATTTAAGCCAGCGTGATAGCAAGATAACCACGCTCAGTGCTGACCTTGAAAAGCTAAGAAAACAAAAAGGTGAGTATGACAACGAAATTGCTCGCTTGAGCAAAGAAATTGATGTGAGCAAGAAAGAGGCATCTACCCTCAAGCAAAGCCTGGAAGCCGAGAAGCAAGGGCTGTTGGCAAAGAACAATGAATTGCTGAAAGTTCAGGCAAGTGCTAAGGATTATGAGGCTCGCTTAACAACGCTTACAGCTGAAAGTCAAACAGCCAGTGATGGCAACAAAGAAGCGGTATCAGAGCTGCAGGGCAAGCTTGATGCTGCCTACAAAACGCATCAACAGGAAGTCACGTCGCGCGATACGCAATTAGGCGATCTGAAGCATAAGTTGCAGGCTCTTGATACGCTACGAGCTGAGAATGCAAAATACTCCGATGATATAAAAGCGCTCAACCTGAAATTGGCCGATGAAAGCAAAGCTGCTGAACTAAACCGACAAGAAGTATCAGCGTTGAAGAGTGCAGCTGACGAAATACGTATAGCCAGAGCCAAAGAGAAAGAAGCTCTTAATGCTGAATTGCGTGAGGCAAAAGAGTCTGCGGTGCAGGTTGAAAGCTTGCGCAAGCAAACTGACACGTATCAGACTCAAATTCAGGGCTTGAAGCTGCAAGCTCAA
>JALZUX010000091.1 GCA_023301405.1 Granulosicoccaceae bacterium
AACAAATCACCAACGATGTTCATACCGTCCATCAGTGGACCTTCAATAACATGCAGAGGCCGATCAAACAACAATCGCGCTTCTTCGGTATCTTCTTCAATGAAGTCTGCAATGCCCTTCACCAGTGAATGTGCCAACCGTTCTTTTACCGGCAGGTTACGCCACTCTTGCGTTTGCACTTCTGCAACAGCACCGTCACCACGGTATTGCTCGGCAACTTCAAGCAGCCGATCAGTGGAGTCGTCTCTGCGGTTAAGAACAACGTCTTCTACACGATCACGAAGATCAGCGGGGATATCTTCGTAGATACCTAATTGACCGGCATTTACGATTCCCATCCCCATGCCGTTTTTAATAGCGTGAAACAAAAATACGCTGTGAATTGCTTCTCGTACGGGGTTGTTGCCACGAAACGAAAAAGACACATTCGATACTCCGCCGCTTATCATCGCATGCGGCAAGGTTTCTTTTATTTGTCGGGTCGCATCAATAAACGCTAATCCATAGTTTTGATGCTCTTCAATGCCGGTGGCAACAGCAAAAATATTAGGATCAAAGATTATGTCCTGTGGCGGAAAGCCAAGCTTGTCGACCAGCAAACGATAAGCGCGGGTACAGATTCTTACTTTACTTTCTGTGCTATCGGCCTGACCTTGCTCGTCAAAAGCCATGATGACTACCGCCGCACCATACTGTAGGCACAGTTGTGCATGGTGTAGAAATTCTGCCTCGCCTTCTTTCATACTGATCGAGTTCACTACGCACTTACCTTGTGCACACTGCAACCCCGCCTCAATGACTTCCCACTTTGAGCTGTCGATCATCAAAGGGACACGAGCGATATCAGGCTCTCCGGCGATCAGATTAACAAACCTGATCATCGCCGCTTTAGAATCAAGCAGGCCTTCATCCATATTGATGTCAATGATTTGCGCGCCACTTTCAACCTGTTGGCGTGCCACGCTCAACGCGGCATCATAATCCCCTTCGACAATTAATCGTTTGAAGACAGCAGAGCCGGTAACGTTGGTACGTTCACCCACGTTAACAAACAAACTGTCAGCAGAGATGGTGCAAGGCTCAAGACCGGATAGACGGCACGCTACGTCAATTTCGGGTGGCTTGCGAGGTACTACTCCTTCAAGCGCTTTGGCGAAAGCGCGGATATGATCGGGAGTGGTGCCGCAACAGCCGCCTATAATGTTTAGATATCCGGATTCAGCCCACTCTTTAAGATGGACTGTCATTTGGTCTGGTGATAGATCGTATTCGGCAAACGCGTTGGGTAAGCCTGCATTGGGATGTGCAGACACAGCAACATCGGCGATGCGTGATAGCTCTTCAACGTACTGGCGCAGCTCTGCCGGGCCTAAGGCACAGTTAAGGCCCACCGAGATCGGGCTAGCGTGCTGTACTGCATTCCAGAACGCCTCGGTGGTTTGGCCGCTTAAGGTTCGACCGGAAGCATCCGTAATGGTGCCAGAAATCATGATCGGTACTTCAGTGCCGGTATCGTTAAAAAGTTGCTTTAGCGCGAATATCGCCGCTTTGGCATTGAGGGTATCGAAGATGGTTTCGATCATCAGAATGTCAGCACCACCTTCAAGCAGTGCTACTGCGGATTCGCGATAATTTTCAACCAATTCATCAAAGGTCACGTTACGGAAGGCCGGGTCATTTACGTCTGGTGACAACGATAGAGTGCGGTTAGTGGGGCCGATCACACCAGCGACGTAACGCGGCTTTTCAGGTGTTGAAAATTCATCTGCAGCTTCGCGAGCCAGTCTGGCTGATTCACGGTTGATCCGCGGCACCAGATCTTCCATCTGATAATCTGCCATCGCTATTCGGGTGGCGTTAAACGTATTGGTTTCAATGATATCGGCACCAGCAGCAAGATAATCGCGGTGGATGCCCGATATTATCTGCGGCTGAGTCAGCGACAGAAGGTCATTATTACCGCGCAAATCACAGGGGTGATTGGTATATTCGTCACCCCGGTAATCGGCTTCTTCCAGCTTATGTTGCTGAATCATTGTACCCATGGCGCCATCTAACAGTAAAATTCGCTGACTCAAAATTTCTGCTATATCTTTGGTTTTAACGCATTTTTTTGAATTATTAGTCATCGAAAAGCTGTTTCCATGTGAATGATGTGATTTCTTTGCAAAAATAAAGCAAGAAATATACATATAAGCATATGTTTATATTGTTATGCTTAATAGCGTATCAGAATATCTACACAGATCCAAATCCAAATCCACCAGTTGTGAAGCCACTCAAGGCGCGGCAAGCCCCTATGGGGTTTTCTTTTGACAGTCTACCAGCAGGACCAGCTCGACCAAATCCGCCGTGAACGAATGGTAAACAGGTTGAATTTATAAGACTCAGCGAATCGCAGTGGCAAGTTGCTAGGGCAAAGCCCATTATTTGTTGCTGATTCAGATGAGCAAGCCATGGGACCGCATACGGAACTGAGCGGTTGCGGGTGATCTTTCGGCTAGCTGTTTACGACCAATCTGATTTAGGAAGAGTGATGCTTGCAGCACTGGTGTGGGCGGGCTCTACTGTGTGATTAGATGCTCTTCCAGACACGCCCTGCTATGCCCCTGTATCGGCACGGGTTTTCGGGTACTTTCATCGACTAATACATGAGTGTAGCGGCCTCGCGCGCAGGCGAGATCATTGTCGTTAGTAAACAGCGCTATATCGTAGGTAACCGACGAACTTCCCAGTCGCAGTACGCGAATGGCTACATGTACTGTGTCTGGAAATTTAATTTCTGCAAAATATTGTGCGCCGGTTTCGACAACCAGAAAGACTTGATCGGACTGTCCCATTTTCAACATCTCTGCGTCCAGATACCATCCGTTAATCGCCGTGTCGAAATACGAGAGATACACCACATTATTAACATGGCCGTAGATGTCTACATCAGACCAACGGGTGGACAGAGATCTAAACAACTTATACTCAGCCCGGGTGCTGGGAGTGAGTCGAGTCATATTTACTGCCTTCTACTTTGGTGCAAAATCAACACTGTTAGTCACAACTGCAAGTGCGGCTCCGATACACGGGTCAACTGAAGAATGCCTGGAGTGGTGGATAGACTACTTTTCCACTACTCCCAACATATTCACATCAAACGTCAGGTAAAAGCCGGCAGCGCCGCTAGCCGGCGCAACCAGCCGAACTATGCGTCGTCGAAGCAACCGGTGTATTCAAGCACCAGGACCGGGGGCACGCCTGTCTCCCGGGAGGTAAACGATACATCGTTACCGCCATCACCTTGTTGCAGAAACAAATTGACTACGGGGCCGTTAACAAAAAGAGCTGTAAGAGCAATCGTATACGGCACGTCTATCTCCCACACACCGTCACGGCCCCCTACTAATCTTGTAAGATCGGGCAAACTTATCGAGGTATCACTCTCGGACCACTCGAAGACATCATCCTGATAGACATCAACAAGGCCTCTGCCGTCGTCCTCAGCTACCGTAACAACCAAGCCCGCAGCAGTCGGTGCACTTTCCTGTTGCTCTACGTCAAAACTAATTAATGTAGTGCGATTGATTGAATTTACCCGCAGTTCATCATTGTTGAACACCCGATTGTTTTGTAAAAACACATCAGAACTTGCTGGTATCTGCACCAACCTGGTGGTTTGGGTGCATTGGACAACCTCAACTTCTACGTCTGCAAGCACAGTAGCAGACTGGTAAACCTCTGTTAAAAGGACCGGATTAACGACATCAATTTGAAGTTCAAATATGCCGCCACCGATACTGTCAGCGGGAATAACCCAACTTATGCTATCAGCCACCTGATTCCAACTGAAACTGATATCAGAGCCATTGATAGCGAAGCTGTCTGCTCCACAATCGATAAAGCTTGAAATGTTCTCTACTGTGACGCTGTCACCCGGCAAACCGCTAGCGGTTGGTATTGGGTCAATTGTGCACGAAACAGGATTAGGTAGCAGTACCAACGGCGGGTTAAACGGATCAGTGCCGGCGACACGTTCAAGGTTATTGGCTACGCCATCGTTATCAGTATCAATATCAAGCTGAAAGTCGCTGTCAGCAAAACTTATCGTTTGCGCGACACTACCGACAGTCACAGTCATTTGAGCAGTGGCCAGGACATAAGGAATGTTGTTGAAGTTATCCAGCAACGTAACGTCTAATTCCACAATAGATCCAGAGACAGCGTTGGTCGTCGCTGTATAGCTATTTTCCATTCGCACGATATCGCTTACTAGTTGATCATCAAGTCTGAATTCAGCAAATATGCTCTGCGCATCTTGAATCTCTGCAGGTACCGAGAACAGAGTGGTTAGAGTGTTCGTTGGTGGCGGTGCTGGCGGACTATTGGGGGTAGTCGGGTCGGTGCCGGCGATCAGTTCGGCGAGATCAGACTGACCGTCATTATCCGTGTCCGGGGATGAATAAGCATTGTTTTCAAAGATTACCGTCTGCTGATCGGTTATTGCATTCAATTCACGGGTTTGCGTTGCAACGGCTAATTGCTGCCCGGTGACGGTTTCAATCATTTGAACAGAAACCGTTACCGGCGCCTGGTCAGCCACGAGAAAATCGCCCTGGAAATCAATGCCCGACGCCGATAGCAATTGCGTATCACTACCAACATTGGCCTCAAAAAAGAACCCGCTAAAATCACTGGCCTGAAGCGATTGCGGCCGACGAGCCAATACAGCAACGTTAATCAATAGCGGATTGTCTGTGGCGTCAAAGGGGTCTGTGTCTTCTTCCCTTTCTACTATATTGCTGGCTGAATCACCATCGGCATCATGAGAGGCAAAGTCGTAGCTTGAGCGACTGAAATTCAATTGCTGATTAGTAATACCAGTGGTAACTTCTTGGGTGCTGGTTGCCAACACCAGGTTTTGACCAGAGAATTGCTCACTGAACTCGATTTCCACCGGAAATGTAGATTGAGCTGGCACCTGAATGTCACCGCTAAACCCACCATCGCTGTTTCTTTGCAGTGTTACCGGCACTCCGTTAACAATGGCAGTCCCATTGATATCATTAGGATCCAACGCGTTAATTGAGCGGATCCTTTCGGGCATTGGCAACGTGAGCTCATCGCTGGTGATTGTTGCCTCTTGATTACCGGATTGCCCACTATCGCAACCAGCCAACAGCAGCAAACTCATTGCGATACTCGCCCGAGAATACTTTTGCATCTTCCCCATCTTTTCAAGCCTCTTCATGGCAAACCGATCAATTTCCTGCAGGCCCGTCACTGACAATTGTCAGTGTCACCGTGTCGCCGGCCGGAGGAGGTGGAGTAACAACATCGTCTGGAATATCGCCGCCATCATCACCGCCACCGCCACCGCCA
>JALZUX010000092.1 GCA_023301405.1 Granulosicoccaceae bacterium
TTTCCAGCAAACACTGTGGGCCAGCGTGCCTGGTTTAAGGGGCTGTGCGTGGAGATAAATTGTGCACATGAACTTGTTTATCTTGATGCAAGCAATGAGCAATGTTTAACCCAAATAGCAAAACGTAGAGATGAGCAGCCAGAGCGCGTGCAGTTTGATACTGAGGCCGTGTTTAATCAGGTAACCCAATATTTTGAGCCACCATTGGATAGTGAAGGCTTAACGATTATGCATCCGGATAAAACCGTCTAGAACAGCACCAAAATGCCCATGCAGTGTGCGCTGACGACCTTTTGATCGCACGGAATTCCAAACATGATACATTTTGCGTCTTAAGGGAAGCCCTTCACCGAACCTGACATTGGTGCGTCGTTGCACTGGAATCTGGTGAGTTGTCATCGATAAAGCTCGCTGGGATATCTGTAAGGTTTAAAAGCCCTTCCTAACCTGTGTTTAATTCCATAGTGTCTCAGAAAATATGTAAGTAAGTTACTATGAGGGCCGCCTCTGATGAACACAGTTAAATTCATGGAATCAAATAGCCACTCAAGTCAGCTATCCAGCAATAAGAGAGCGATTAGCGCTCTAAAAATGCTTTTTGTCGGTGATAGTTTGTCAATGCCAGTGCATTGGTATTACCGCCCTATGGATATTTTTCGGGCATTTCCACCTAACGGAATCCGACATCTCTCAGCTGCACCTTTGGTGCATCCAAGTTCGATTATGTCACTGCATTCAACCAGTGGTGGGGGCCGATCTGCGCGACACAGTAAGCCTTCACAACAAATAGTTGGAGATATCATCCTAAAAGGAAAGGGTGGTTACTGGAATCAAAAGCAAGTGCATTATCATCAGGGGCTCAGTGCGGGTGAAAATACTCTGAACACTTGGTGTGCACACCTGTTACTAAATTGGGCTACCGAGCAGGTAGAGGTAGGTCAAGAGTTGAATTACGATGCAAAGAATTGGCTAAATCACTACATAGATTTTATGACTGCTGATCCACCTCGACACCCCGATACCTATGCAGAAAGTTACCACCGCGGGTTTTTTGCAAACCTGTTTGCTGGTAAGGCTGTGGAGCAGTGTGGTGCAGTTACTCACGATACCCCCTCTATGGGAGGGTTGGTCACTGTTGCACCACTTGCGTTGGCGCTTTTACCCACAAATCCTGTTGAATCGGTACAGTCTATTTGTAGGCAGCATGTGTGGTCAACGCATCCGGATGAGTTATTGATGAAGGTGGTTGACGCCTATGTGAAGCTAATGGGTTTGTTGTTGAATCGCACAAGCGCTGATGACCAGCACATTATTGATATGCTGTGTGATGCCGCTGCCGTGGTAGATGGGGGTAATATTAATGGTCTACGCTACGGACTTGCCCGGGATTCTGAGGCCGCAGCGGAAGAGAATGTAATTCGATATTGCTCTGAAGACATGACCATTGTAGGTGGGCGGTATTCTTTGGCGTGTTACATCACCGATTCATGGCCAAGTGTCTGTTACCTTGCCGCCCGGCATTTTAAAGATCCTAAAAGGGCTTTACTCATCAATACTAATCTGGGCGGGGAAAATGCACATCGTGGTTCTGTGCTTGGGTCATTACTTGGGCTGGTGAGTGGGGAATCAGTTGAAGAATTCTATAATGATTTGGCGCAGGTTAAACAGATTGATGCCGATATTGAGCGATGGTCAACTTGTTTCTATCGTTAACTAGACGGTGCAAGGCCTTTTGGTGGATAGTTCGGCACTGGAGCGACTAGTAAGGTTAATGGTATCTATTAAGCTAGCTCTGCTGACGTCAACGTCAATAACTTATGAATATAGGGGGTGCTATTGTACGACGCTTACCTGGTGAGTCTTATGTTGACGCGGTGTCACAATGGCGTTGTGAGACTGACACTGACAAACTTTAATTAGGTAAGTTGGGCATCACCAGTTGGTTGCAATCAAAGTAAATAACAGCAGCGCGTTCCGTATATCTTTCCGGTCCGAAGCGATAGCGAACGGTGTTTTCAGCCATAGACGGCTACTTGCCTTTACCATTCATCGCAAGAAAAAATAGGCTGCGCTTATCGAGACACCCATTTTTATTGCGCGCCTATCTTCTAAGCATAGATCTGTTGATATTATCTCGCTGCACTAGATAAAATGGTGTCCGGTTAAAATAGTTGTTCGGTTAAAATACTCTCGACGGCTCTCAGAAGAGCGAAGCTTATTAGGCTGGCTGCAGGTTGCATTGTGCATTGTGCAGATTGCCTATCGGTGTGCTGCGAAATACCAACAGGAATTGCAAGGATACTGTAAAAGGAAGTAATGATCACGTATCGAAAGTACAATTATTGCTGTCGAATTTGGTACTTTGTAAAACTGACCTGTTCCCTTGGATAGCGCCCTTGGATAGCGCCCGGGAGTGGCCAGACGAAGCATGGTCAGTCTAAGGAGAGCGCAAGTAGGTAGTGATATTTTCGGCGTGCCGATCGTCCATAAAACTACTTTGAAATACTAGTGTATTTCATCACGACTGATGGTTAATGCATGCTTGTACCCTCGTACTGAAACATTGTATATTCAACCCTGTCTATAATAT
>JALZUX010000093.1 GCA_023301405.1 Granulosicoccaceae bacterium
AAACATTACTCTATCTGGGTAGTGGCAACTTTAAATTGTGGTGAATTTTAAAAAAGTAACCTAACCTACCGCAACTCAAGTAAATTCTACGGGTATCGTGCGTTGTTTATGCTTTCAAATCAAGGAATCGAACCACTAAATGTAGCAGTTTTTCATTAAATTCTGCCAACATTTACGATTTGAAATAGCTGCTATTCAGTGAAATTATGGTAGAAAATCTTCAAGTTTTTGGTGAAGTGTCAGAAATTTACCACTTGCAATGTTGTCAATGGACCACTTTCCTATGCTGTGCCTTACGAGGCGAAGCGTCGGATAGCCCACCGCGGCAGACATGCGGCGCACCTGGCGATTGCGGCCTTCGTTAATGACGATGTTGAGCCAGCTTGAAGGGACTGATTTTCTTACCCGAATTGGCGGATCGCGAGACCAAAGGTTGGGGGGCTCTTCTATAATGGCAGCCCGAGTAGCCTGTGCAGGGCCGTCTTTGAGGGTAACGCCACTTAGAAGCTGCTCAATGGCGGACTCAGTAATTTGCCCGTCTACCTGGACCCAGTAACTTTTATCCATTTTAAACTGTGGCGCAGAAATGCGGTGTTGAAGCTGACCGTTGTCGGTTAACAGTAGTAGTCCTTCGCTGTCTTTGTCGAGTCTGCCGGCTGGATAAACATTCGGAGTCGTAATGAGCTCGGCTAGGGTGCGATCGTCGCCACTGAACTGGCTGACGATGCCAAACGGCTTGTTGAGCAATATAAGTGTGGCAGAGTCTGATTTGAGGGATTTGGGTTTTGCTGTACGTGGCTTTGGCATGGCGTCCCTTTTTAGTCGATGTGTTTTTGTCCTGTCACTCAGCACTCTAGTAGTTCGTACCATTGCGAGCGTTGTTGACTGGTGAAGCCAAGTTGTTCGAAAATTGCGTGCAACGCTTTTTGATCGGGTTTGATGGTTAAGGCGTCGGCGTCGTATGCAATTGATGGGTCAATGTGAAGGCCGGTCAGTTGGCGTGACACTAATACGGTGTTGCGATGTTCCTGCAATAACCCCGAAACATGTTTTGCGCCGCGGAATTTCATGGATCCGACCCTATCAATGTTATCCAGCAAGGCGTCTAGGTTGCCCCATTTGATCAGTAGTCGGGCGGCTGTGTTGATCCCAACGCCGGGTATACCGGGTATGTTGTCCACTTTGTCGCCCGTAAGGGCAAGTAAGTCGGGTATTTGGTGGGGGCGAATGCCAAATCGTTTTTCGATTAATCGTGCGTCAAGCCAAGTGTCGCGGGCGAAGTCCCAAGCGGCATCCGTCGGGCCGACAAACTGACAAAGGTCCTTGTCAGCGCTGACGATGACGTTGGTGATATTGTCTTTGCGTGCAGCGTTGGCAAGTATACCGATGATGTCGTCGGCTTCAATGTCGTTGCTCGCGTAGGCGGCAATGCCACAGGCTCGAACAAAGCCCTTGCATAGCGCAAACTGATGTTTGAGATCTGGCGGAGTGGGGGAGCGGTTCGCTTTGTATTGTGGAAATATCCTGTGGCGGGTGGACCGCCCTTGGCTTTCGTCGAACGCACAGGCGATAAGACGGGGTTGACGCCGACTAATTAGCTGGTGCAGAAACTCAATGAAGCCGTAAGTCGCGTTGGCATGGTTGCCAAGAGCATCAGTGGCCGACCCATAGGTATGCCATGCTCTAAAAATATAGATGCTGGAATCGACAAGATAAAGTGCATTCTTGTCTGAACGAGCGGCAACCGTTTTGGACATTTGCCGCTTGCGAACTTGACTGCCATGCTAGGAGATGCCCAGCACGGCAATTGAATTATTTCTTGCCGTAGCGACGCTTGAACTTGTCTACCTGACCTGCAGAATCGAGCATTTTTTGCTTGCCGGTGTAGAAGGGATGGCAGGCAGAGCAGACTTCTACAGTTAAATCTTTACCGATAGTAGAGCGTGTTACAAAGGCGTTACCGCAGCTGCACGACACATTAACTTCTTCATATTTTGGATGGATATCTGCTTTCATCGCCAGGCCCTTATTTGTTATTCAAGTGACCACCTTTGGTAAAGGTAATCAATTTTAATAGTCAGCCCGCCAGTCTAGTCCATTTACTATGGGTCTACAAGGGTAAAGTGCTGTTTCAGCCATTTTCCTGTACGGCGTCAACACAGACTATATGTCCGCTGCTGTCGATTTCAACGGTTAACAGAATAGGCGAGCAGCATACCTGGCAATCTTCTGTGTATTGTTGTTGCGATACAGAGCAATCGATCAGCAATCCGATTGTCTCGCCGCAAAAAGGACAGGAAATGTCATGTTCTTCCATCGTCGACTCCGTTCTATCAGTTATTGATCAGTCGTTGCGAGCCACTGAAATCGGTATCACGGAGTTGCGTGCCGTTTTTTCAGTGGCTTGCGTTTGTGAGTCAGGCATAAACCGCTCAAGCAGCGTGTCCAGGTATTGCAAGCCCAATGGTGTAGGTGAGACTCTGCTAATATCTCGATTAATGAGACCGGCTTGTTCGGCGTCGGCCAGTGCTGTTTTCAATACATGCATCGGTTCGCCTGTGCGGCCGGTGAATTCGTCGATGGCAAATCCTTGGTTAAGTCGCAGGGCATTCATCATAAATTCAAGCCGAGCATCCTTTGGGTCTACCCGTTGTTGGTTTTGAATGCGATCTGAAGATTGTGCTGAATCCATATAGTGGGTCGGGTGTTTGTGTTTGCTGTGTCTGATTATCGAGTTGTCCGCCGGAAAGCTAAGCTTCGAATGTGCTCCTGCGCCCACGCCCAAATAATCGCCAAATAGCCAATAGTTCAAATTATGATGGCAGCGTTGTTTCTTTTTGGCGTAGGCAGATACTTCGTACTGTTCAAATCCAGCGCTCGCCAACAACGTTTTGCCTTGTTCTTGTATTTGCCAGAGTGTTTCTTCGTCAGGAAGTGTCGGTGGTTGAGCAGCAAACAGGGTGTTGGGCTCAAGAGTGAGTTGGTAGTAGGACAAATGGTTGGAAGACAAAGAGATAGCGGTGTTGAGGTCGTCCATTGCATCGTCAACAGATTGGCCGGGAAGTCCATGCATCAAGTCAATATTGAAATTCTCGAAGCCAGCCGCAATGGCCGTTTGACAGGCGGCGATCGCCTCGCGGCGTCCGTGTATCCGGCCAAGTGATTCAAGGTGCTTGTTGTTAAAGCTTTGAATGCCGATTGACAAGCGATTAATGCCGGATTGTCGATAAGCGCGGAATCGGTCTTGTTCAAAAGTACCTGGATTAGCTTCAAGGGTTATTTCTGCGGCTGGTTCAAGCTTTACGATGGCGCGTATTTTCCCCAGTAAAAAGTCGAGCCCCTCTGAGCTCATTAAGCTAGGTGTGCCGCCACCGAAAAAAATTGACTCAACCGGGCGTCCCCAGATATCAGGAGCGTGTTGTTCAAGATCGGCAACGACGGCTTCAAGGTATTGCCTTTCCGGTATCTGGTTGTCACGTACAGTGTGTGAATTAAAATCGCAGTAAGGGCATTTTTTTACGCACCAGGGGAAATGCACGTAAAGGGTCAATGGCGGATATTCGGTAAAATGTCGCATTTCTAGTCTGCCTTATTCCCGGGGCGACTGACTACATTGACACCAGGGTTGTGGTTGTTATGCGTCACGGGTTTTTGCTTTATTTCCCGAGCGCACGTCTATCGGTTAATTAATTGTTGATGTAGCTTTTTAAGTGCAATTGCACGGTGACTAATCTGTTGCTTGCGCTCTTTTCCCATTGTTGCGGCGGTTAATTTTGAATCGGGGCAATAAAAAACCGGATCATAACCAAAGCCGCCGTCGCCATTTAATTCATCAAGCACTGTGCCATGCCATTGTCCGGTAGCAATGATTGGTTCTGGGTCGTTGGCATGTCGAAGGTAAACTAGAACACAGGCAAAGTAAGCTGCCCGGTTTTTTAGTGGCGCCAGTGATTCCAGTAGTTTATTGATGTTTTCGAGATCAGTGGGTTTGCGGCCTGAGTGATTAGACTGGGCGTAGCGGGCAGAATAAATTCCGGGAGCACCGTTCAGGGCTGGAACAACCAACCCTGAATCATCGGCTAGTGCCGGCAAGCCAGTGGCGAGGCTTGCGTGGCGTGCTTTGATCAGCGCGTTTTCAACAAACGTGACGGCGGTTTCATCTGCTTCGGTAACATTAAATTCTGACTGAGCCACCAGCGTAATGTGATGATCGGCCAAGGCGTTTGAAAGCTCGGCCAGTTTGCCCTTGTTGCCACTGGCCAATACGCATTGTGTGTTGTTAGTTGTCACTGAGAGAGTCACTTTGGGTGCTTGCGATTTCCATAATGCCCTTGCGTGCCAAAGCAAGCATGGCTTGGAGTTCCTCTTCACGAAAAGCGTGGCCTTCGGCGGTGCCCTGAACTTCAATAAAGCCACCCGCTTCATTCATTACTACATTCATGTCAGTTTCAGCGTTTGAGTCTTCTGCATAGTCAAGGTCGAGCACTGGCTCACCATTGTAAATACCTACAGAGATTGCTGCGACTTGTCCATGTAATGGGTTTTTTTTCAGTTTTTTTGATTTGATCTGCTTATTTACTGCGTCACTTAACGCGACATAAGCGCCACTGATGGAGGCGGTTCGAGTGCCGCCATCTGCTTGAATAACGTCGCAATCGATGGTGATTGTTTTTTCACCTAGCGCTTCCAGATCAATGATGGCTCTTAATGATCGACCAATCAGCCGCTGGATTTCCTGGCTGCGACCAGACTGTTTGCCGGTGGTTACCTCGCGTCGTGAGCGTGTATTGGTGGCGCGTGGCAACATGCTGTATTCGGCCGTGACCCAGCCGCTACCTTTGCCTTTCAAAAAGGGCGGGACGCGGTCTTCGATGCTGGCGGTACAAATAACCTTGGTATCACCAAATGCAACCAGCACTGAGCCTTCCGCGTGGCACGTAAAATTTCGCGTGAAAGTGATTTCTCGAAGCTGATCGTTAGCACGCTTACTGGGGCGCATGAGTTTCCTTAGGGTTTCTGGTGGAGACGCAAGCACAGGTGACTATCGTTGTAGTATCTGTGTGGCGTATATGGGTGAGGTTGTTAAGAGCGCAGTCTACAACCGAACCTGACATAATACAGTGCTGGGCTCAAGAAGCCGAGTTTAATGCGCGTATTTGTGCGGTTATTTTTAAACTAATTGCAGAGAAAAACCTTATGTTGAAAAGTATGACGGCATTTAGTCGTCAGGAAGCAGTTAGTAGTTTTGGTACCGCGGTGTGGGAAATTCGCTCGGTTAATCATCGCTTTCTGGATGTGTCAATCCGGTTACCAGAAGAGCTGCGCAGTATTGAATCACAAGTGCGTGAGCGACTTAATGCCAAGCTCAGTCGTGGTAAGGTCGACGTGTCGTTGCGGTTCAAGGCGGCAGGCAATGTTAGTGGGCAAATAGTAGTTAACGAAGTGCTTGCCAGGCAGGTCACCGACGCGGCGCAGTCAGTGCAGGGCATGCTGGGTGAATCGCATGCGTTGTCAGCGATGGAAGTACTGCGTTGGCCGGGAGTGGTGAGTCAGGCAGAAGCTGATCTTGGGCCGTTGCAACAGGAAGTGTTGGTGTTGCTCGCTGCCACTATCGAAGACTATCTGGCGACTCGTGGTCGCGAGGGTAGTAAAACTGCCGACATGCTGACCGAGCGCTGCGATGGCATTGAGCAAATAGTAGCCGAAGTTAAAGTGTTGCGGCCGCTGGCGTTAGAGCGTCAAAGAGCAAAACTGATTGGCCGTATCGAGGAATTAAAAGTCGATCACGATAATAACCGCCTGGAGCAAGAGCTACTCTATGTGGCGCAACGGCTTGACGTAGATGAAGAGCTTGACCGGTTAACCGCACATCTAAGTGAGCTGCGCGACATCCTTAAGCGCGATGAACCCGTTGGTCGAAGGCTGGATTTTCTGGTTCAAGAATTTAACCGTGAAGCCAACACCCTTGGGTCGAAATCGGCAGATGCGCAAACCACTGCGTTGGCAGTTGATTTAAAGGTGCTTATCGAGCAAATGCGAGAGCAGATTCAGAACATTGAATAAAGCGTAGGGTTTGAACTTTCAAACACATGAATAACTCGACTCAATGGTAGCTCATAGTAAGGTGACCTTGCAGTGATCAATTTGTCGCCTCATTGTGTGGCGTTGCGGTTCTAGTGAGATAGCAGCAAAGGAGTTTAAAAGTAGTGCGGTCATGTGGCATCAGAGAGGCTAAACAGTCGCTTCCTGCAGGTACAACAGTGATTGATAAGCCACAAAAGCGATGACGAACATCAGTCCTTCAACACGGTTGATTCTTCCGCCGGCTTTTTTCCATCCAACGCAAAAAATAAATAGTGCGATTGTGAGCGCAATGTGCACCATTGCATCGCGATTGCGCACCATGATGTCTAGATCTCCCGGTGCTAATGTCGCAACGATACCCAGTACCGCCAGTGCGTTGAACATGTTTGAGCCAACAATACTTCCTATTGCTAACCCGAATTCTTTCCTCAAAACACTGGCGATTGTAGCGGCGAGCTCGGGCAAGCTGGTGCCCACGGCGATAATAGACAAGCCGATCATTAGTTCGCTTACATTGGCTGCCCGAGCGATCTCAACCGCCCCCCAGACCAGTGTTTTAGAGCTAACGAGCAGCACGATCAGAGCGGTAATGGTAATGAGTACGGAATTTTTAGTGTCAGCTTTTACGTCAACATTGTCTTCGTACTCGTCGCCTATGGCGTCGTCTGGTTGTGACTTTCCCTGCCAGACTAACCACAGTAGGCACAAAACTAGAGTCACCAGTAAGGCAATCCCGTCAGTTTTTGATAGGTGCAGGTCATAGATTAATGCTGTTGAAAAAAGCACTACGCCAAGTAGTAGTGGTATTTCGCGGCGAAGTACGGTGGACGCCACAGGTATTGGTATAAAAAGACTGGCAGCACCAAGTATCAGGGCGATGTTGGCAATGTTTGAGCCGATCGCATTGCCCACAGCGATTGCTGAATTGCCGCTGGTGGCTGACATGACGGCGATTAACATTTCTGGCGCCGAGGTGCCGAAGCTGACGATAGTCAGGCCGATCAGCAGCGGCGATATGCCAAACTTATAGGCGATCGAGCTTGCGCCGTCGACAAATTTGTCGGCGCTGATGGCGAGCAGCGCCAGGCTGACAACTATCGAAAAAATTGGTAGTAACATAGTGGCTGATAAAATCTAAGCAGAGTGGTGGTGAAAGAGTATATCTGGTTGCTGTCAGGCGGCGGCTTGATCTATGGCGCGACTGCGAAAGCCCAGTGTGGCAATTAATCCTGGCTGATTGTCTGTTAGTTTTAGCTCGGCGCCGTGCATACGGGCCACAGCTTGAACCAGGCTCAGTCCAAGGCCGTTGCCGGGTGATTTGCGTTCGTTTTCAAGACGTACAAACCGTTGCAGTACCCGATCTCTTTCATGGCGGGGAATGCCCGGGCCGTTGTCTCTGATGGTAATCTTGAATTCATTATCGTTGCCGGAAACGTGCAGTCCCACCAGTCCGTTGACGCGAGTGTACTTAATGGCGTTATCCAGAAGGTTGGTGATGGCTTGCGCCAGCAAGTGACGATTGCCATAGAAAATCGGGTTGGAGGTTATGCGTTCTTCAAACTGCAAGTCGGCGTCTTCTGCAACTGCGCCATATAGCTCACTGAGCTCGGCCGCCAATTCACCCATGTGTACATGTTGCCATTCTGTTTTATCCAGTCCGGCTTCGAGCCTCGCGATGCTTAGCATGGCGTTGAATGTGTGGATCATGCCGTCGGCTTCAGAAATTGATGATTCAATAGTGTTGCGGTATTCGTCGTCACTGCGGTTTTCCAGCAGAGTGACTTCCAGTCGATTGCGTAATCGCGTCAGAGGGCTGCGTAAATCATGCGCCACGTTGTTGGTGACTTGCTGCATGCTGATCATCAGGTCTTCAATACGAGTAAGCATTTGATTGATTTTAACGGCAATGGCGTCGAACTCGTCGCGTCTTTCGGTGACTGGAATACGTCTGGAGAACGCGCCACTCATGATTTCGCCAGCGGTTTTATTGACTGATGCTATGCGAGTCAGCACGCTCATGCTCATCCATATGCCGCCAAGTATGGCAAATATCAGCGTAATAATGGTTGCCCCGACCACCAGTGCAAAGGTGTAGTCGAGCAGGGCTTTTTCATCACTGATCTCATGACCGATGGTGAGTTTCAAACCGTTTGAAAACTGTGTTTGTGCCACCCGAACCGGTAGCACGCTGCGTGGAGAGTCAGCGGGCAGATCAACGACTTCACCCATTGGTTTGGTGCTGTGGGTGCGGACCGATTTGATTCGCAGAGGCCATTCTTGCTCACCGCCATCGGTGATTTCGCTGCCTTCGCTTTCAAGGTAGTAAAAGCGCCCGTAGGTGTCGACCTGATTGCGTTGCTGAATGGCATCGAGTAATTCGGTGAGCGCGCCGGATTTGTACAGATTGACGAGAAAGTCTGTTTCAAGCCGCAAGCGTGCATCGACCTGTGATTCGATTTCATCGCGCAGGGACCAATATATAAAACCCAGTGTGACCGCTGAAAACATACTGAACAGCGCTGCATAGATTATTGTCAGACGAAAGGCGGTAGTGCTGAATAAGCGAATATTCATCGGGTTGGCGTCGAGGATTGAGGATTGACCGCGCAAGCAATGCCCGGCTGGGTAGAAGTCAGGGCAGGTCTTCTGGCAGTGTTCGACCCGAGTGATTGGAATGGGTGTTTGTTTATGGCTGCCACGTAGAAATGTGCCTTTGTAAATGCAATGTGGCCCGGAACACGGGCCACTTAAGTTGGGTCAAAGACAGTCTGGGTAACAGTGAACGCGTGGCGCTCAGCCCTCAACCAGCTTGTATCCCGCGCCACGCACGGTGTGTAATAACGGTTGTTCGAAATCTTTGTCGATTTTGCTGCGTAAACGACTGATTTGAACATCGATGACATTAGTTTGCGGGTCAAAGTGATAGTCCCACACGTTTTCCAGCAACATGCT
Source organism: Granulosicoccaceae bacterium (assembly GCA_023301405.1). Taxonomy (GTDB): domain Bacteria; phylum Pseudomonadota; class Gammaproteobacteria; order Granulosicoccales; family Granulosicoccaceae. The sequence goes on from JALZUX010000093.1 coordinate 9,037, forward strand.
GCGGGTGACTACTTGTCCGGCATGGCGCATTAAATACTCTAGCAAACGAAATTCACGCGGTTGCAGGTTGATGTTAGCACCAGCCCGTGTGACTTTATGTTTCAACAAGTCAAGGGTCAGGTCTGCAACACGTAGAGTGGTGACAGCGTTTTCCGGCTGAGCGCGGCGCGATAGTGCTTGTAAGCGTGCGTGCAGCTCGGAAAGTGAATAAGGCTTGGTCAGGTAATCGTCGCCGCCGGCGCGAAGCCCTGTGACTCTTTCGTCAACGTCGTCCAGTGCACTAAGGATCAGCACCGGGGTGTTGTCGCCGCTGCGACGCAGGTCTTCAATCATGGATATGCCGTCTTTGCGAGGCATCATCCGGTCGATAACCATGGCGTCGTAGGCGTTGGTCTTTGCGTAGCTGAGTCCGGATTCACCGTCGTCTGCGTGATCCACAGCATGGCCGATTTCGTTTAATCCCTTGACGAGATAGCCGGCTGCCTCCATATCATCTTCAACTAATAGTATGCGCATGTATTAAACTCGTACTGAAGCGGTGATCGACGCTTGTCATGGCGTCGGTTAAAACCCGATTAGATGGAACGGCGGTTATCCAAGAAATAATAACCAAATCGTTGCCATTTACATTTTGTGGATGATGGAAAATGAAACAAGCCAGCGATCCACGAATCCCTCTAGGAATATTGATTCAGGAACTTGAAATGATTGAGAACTTCCAAGTCCAGAGGCGTAGCGTGCAATCATCCCATATTGCAGCGTTCTCTGCCATCGCCAACGACGCCATCAGAGTTGTTTATCGGGTGCTTGTGCCGGTTTTGCTTGTCTTTTTTGCACTTCAAAGTCAACCCGCAATTGCCATAGATTTGCCTGATTTTAAGCGCTTGGTAGCAGAGAAAGGCTCGGCTGTTGTAAAAGTTACAGTCGTGACAAAAAGCGGTGCTGAAAGTGGGATCACTAGCTTGCCAAATTTTAATGAAGAAGAGATACCAGAATTTTTCCAGCGGTTCTTTGAAGATTTGCCTAATTTGCCCAATCAGCCTCCTTCCGGCAGCTCGCCAGCGGGCTTTGGGTCAGGGTTTGTATTGTCACCAAACGGCTTCATTGTCACTAATGCTCATGTAGTGAAAAACGCCGAGTCCATAGTGGTCAGTTTTCCGGATCGGCGACAGTTTGATGCTAGTTTGGTCGGTTCAGATGAGCGAACAGATGTGGCTGTCTTGAAAATTGAAGCCACCGGCCTGCCAACGCTTAGTCTCGGCGATTCCAGCAGCTTGAAGGTCGGGCAGTGGGTTTTAGCGATCGGATCGCCGTTCGGCTTTGAGTACACAGCTACCCAGGGGATAGTCTCGGCGCTTGCCCGCAGTTTGCCTAATGATACCTATGTCCCCTTTATCCAGACAGATGTCGCGGTAAATCCCGGAAACTCAGGTGGCCCCTTATTTGACCTTGATGGCAAGGTCGTCGGCGTGAACTCCCAGATTTTTTCTCAATCGGGCGGATACATGGGATTGTCGTTTGCGATACCAGCTAACGTTGTTGCATCGGTGACCAAGCAACTCAGGGAAAAAGGCTATGTCAGTCGCGGCTGGCTGGGGGTGACCATTCAGGATGTCAATCGGGCGCTAGCTGAGTCGTTCGGGTTGGACAAGCCTGCTGGTGCGTTGGTCGCTCAGGTGACGGAAGGCAGTCCGGCCGCAGAGGCTGGAATTAAAACAGGTGATGTCATCATTTCGTTCAATGCGCAGGAGATATCGCTGTCGGCAGATTTGCCCCCGATTGTAGGCAATACAGAGGTTGGTCG
>JALZUX010000094.1 GCA_023301405.1 Granulosicoccaceae bacterium
GCAGTGATGTTAGTGAGGATGGGATTGTTAAGGGCGGTTGTGCAGCGCCTGCAGTAGGGACCACTCTGGTGACTTCCACCGCACCAATCCGTTCGACTGGTCACACGTTCTACCCTGATGCCGGTCCCCAGTGTGTGGTGCCAACCAATCAATTCAACGGCCCCGGGCTTTTCTTCGGAGACTTTCTCTTGTTGAACAACGCATGGAATGGCGATAAGTCATCTTGGGACTGGTTGCAGTGTATTTCCTTGGCAGAAAACACCGATGGATCAATCTTGCCTTCGTGGGACTATGACTGGGGTAATGAAAATGATTTACAGCCAGGCTTTCAAGAGTGGGAGGTAAAGTCTTATCCAGAAATTATTTATGGGGTTAAATCACAATCCCAGATGTCAGGGCCGTGCGAAACAACCGGTTTGCCAGTGCCCTACCGTGATATGCCCACGATAGATATCTCCTATAGCTATAGCGCCACACAGACTAACAATCGTGTTGGCGATTTAGGCTATGAAAGCAATGCTGTGGAAGTGACCGGTGGGGATCGTAATGTGGCGATTGAGTCTTTTTTACACAGCTCTTGTGAGATAGAGCGTGGTGCATCATCTAACCGGGAGTTTGAATTAATGGTATGGCTTGAGCATGGTGATGAAAGGCTACCGTCTGGAAGCCCTCCTGCAGCAGTTTATACTGACTCTACAGGTCGGCTGTTTGATGTCTATGTGAAAGGGCAGGCAGACCCGAGTTATATCGCTTATGTGGCACAGGATGAAGTACGAAGCGGTACTATAAATTGGAATGAGTTTTTTGTAGATGCCAAAAATAATGCGAGTGTCTATGGTGTTAAAGAAATTAATGATGATTGGTGTTTAGCTAACATACTCATGGGGTCAGAGATCTGGTGGGGCGAAGGCTCGTTTGCATTGGATTATTACCAGATACAACGAAGCTATTAAAGAAATCGGCTGCGCGATAGGGCGAAAATCGCGCAGCCGTTTTTGAGCAAAAAAAGTGTGTAATAACGCAAAGCGTTAAAATAAGTTTGGGTGTTGGCAGTCAGCTTAAAGGTTTTAACGTTATTGTTTTTAATCAGCCTAAAAGCAGTAAACCAATGATGCCAGTGCCAACCATTAAGATACCGACCGTTTCAAGTTTGGTGACTTTTTCTTTAAATACAGACACCGAAAATAAAAAAGTAAAAATAAGTTCTATTTGCCCCACTGCACGAACGTAGCTTGCATTTTGTAGGGTGAAAGCGGTAAACCACCCGATAGAAGCTAACACACCGGCTACACCTACTGCACTGGCCCAGCGCCACTCGACGATGATGCTTCGCCATTGTCCGGGCTCTCTAAGTCCAATCCAAACACCCATAAGCACCGTTTGAATTGTCAGTGCGAGCATCAATGTAAATGCCGCCGCCATCACTGTGTCAGGGTGTTCAAGCGATAGTGCGGCACCACGAAAAAATACTACTGACCCGCCCAGGAACATTGAGCAAGTTATACCGACAATAGTTTCGCGACTGCCAATGTGTGTTAGCAGGCTTTTTGTGTTTAAGCCCGATTGTCCCATTGATAATGCTGTGACACCGGCGGTGCTGATAGCGATTGCAAATAGTGCTGTAATGCTCAAAGAGTCATCAAGAACAATTGCACCAATCAGTGCCACCGTGATTACTTCCAGCTTAGAAAATGTGGTTCCGACAGCGAAGCTTCTGAACGAAAACATCCACAGTAACAGTACAGTGAAAATTATTTGCGACACACTGCCTAGCAGGCAGAACAAAATGAACTTTAGATGTATCCCGGGTAATGGTTTATCGCCAAGTGAATTCAAGACCCATACATAGAGAATGGCAAAGGGCAGCGCGTACAGGAAGCGCGCGTAGGCGGCTCCATTGTTCGACAGTTTCCCCTTCAGGTGTTTTTGTAATGCAGAACGCAGGTTTTGAAAAAACGCGGCGCCAATTGCAATGGGAATCCATGTTTCAAGCATCTAAAGTAAGTTTGTGGGTTGTGCGGTATTGATTTATCTCCAAGCCCCTTTTTTGGTGGGCACTGTCTGCCATAAGGTAGTTTCATGTTTGTTTTGGTTCCAGCCACGGTACGGGTGCCGGGCAAGGAGTTGCTCGTTTTTAAAAACAAAGATTAAGCCCATACCGGCGATAAAACCGCCAATATGAGCCCAGAAAGCAACCCCTCCACCTTTCGCGCCGATAGAAGTAAATCCGCCTACCAGCTGCATCACTATCCAGTAGCCCAACATCATAATGGCTGGGATGGCAAAGGTTCGGAAAAGGAAGAACATGTGAACGTGAACTTTGGGGTAAAGCACAATGTAGGCACCCATCACGCCACCTATCGCGCCGGATGCACCAACCATCGGAATGACTGAGCCTGTGTCAGCGATTACTTGGGTAGCTGATGCCACAATGCCGCTGAGAATATAAAACAACGCGAAGCGCAATGAACCCATTGAGTCTTCTACATTGTTGCCAAAGATCCACAGAAACCACATATTGCCAATCAAATGCATCCAACTACCGTGCATAAACATCGAAGTGGGCATTGTGTACCAGTCTGGTTCGCCATCGATCGGGCACATAGTTACGCTGCTTACAGCGACCTGGCCGGTGAGGTCAGCCGGGATAAGGCCGAATGTGCAAACTGATTGGCTTAGCGCAGGTTCAACGCCGGAGCCTTGCAATAGGAGCCACGCTATTACATTAAGTACAATAAGCGCATAGGTAACCAGTGGTGTATTGAATTGAGGATTTTCATCCCGAATAGGGAACATCATAACAATATGCCTGTGAGTTATGCATAGGTCGGTGAGTATGGTGGGTTAAAAGTGCATTAATGATTTTACCGTGTGGAAAGCTCAACTGTCTTACGTTTTGTACTTTAGTCTGTAGGTGATTCGTATTTGATGCGTCAATGTAAGTAAATTGATACGTTTAGAGGGTAATATGGCTGTTTGAAGGTAAAACATAGTCACCGAAACCTTAAAAACGGCCATAACTCCTTAGAATGGGCATTTGAAAGTCAGCATCAGTGGGCATTGCTTGATTGGCTGGTAATAAACATTCATAGTCAAGCGATGTAAAGTCTGCAAAAGGGCCTGTGGTGCCTGCACATCGTTGTGTGTTCAAGGTGGCTGTTCAAGAATTGGGGAGCGAGGGGGTGAGATTTTGAGTCAGAAATTCTGATCAATCGAGGCGAATAGTTGTTCGTCTTTCAATGGATCGATCAGAAGTACCTATCAAAAGATCGCATCTGGTGTAGACCCCTTTTCTCTAATAACCATATCTATGGCGCATTGGGCAAGTAAACGCGAAAGCAGGTAAGTAACCGGCCATCGCAATCGTAAATTTACCTTAAATAGAGTTCAAGCAACCAAGGTTTTATAAGATTATGAAAAACCAACTTCCAATTCGTTATGTCCGTAAATCTTTGCCTTTAGTCGTTGCGGCGATGTTAGGTCTAACCGCGTGTTCGGCAGAGCAGGAAGGAGACACCAATGGAGGGCTAATAGGAGGCATCGGCGGCAT
>JALZUX010000095.1 GCA_023301405.1 Granulosicoccaceae bacterium
GCCTCATGTGAGCCCCCGTAAATTGACTGCAAAGGTAGTACAATCGTATCTGTCAGCTTTGAAGTTGCCAAGCGTCGACAGCAAAAAAATACAGCCTTATATGCTGCTTATGCGCTTTAATCACCCTTATGCCAATACACCATTAATGACCCTACTGCATATTGAAAAAAGATATCAATGGTAGGGAACAGCAGCTTATAAAATCAAAAATAAACTACTAACGTTTGTGTTATTGAAGCTAAATGGACGACAGTAAAAAAACGTAACGTCACATTAGCAAATCTTGAAAACACTATGAAAACCACCATTACTTCAATACATTTACTGGCAAGTACATTCACTACTCAATACAACCACCAGTAAACACGGAAACTATATGATCGATCAGAAAAAACGTAGCACCCTGAAATCAATAGGGCTAGTCACCGCCGCTGCTGCAATTCCTTCACAGGCTTTACTAGCGAGCAATAGGTTCGAAGACGAAATCACCACTACTAGCGCGAGCTCTAAAGGCCTGGGTATGTCAGACCTGAAGATCGAAATTCTTACATCACACACGGTTAAGCATAATACCGTTATCCTCAGTAACCTGAGTGATCAAAGCCTCGCCATAAAACACTTCAAGCCCGGGTCTGTCATCTGGGGCGACCAATACCTTGACTTAAACGGCTTACGTGGACACGTTGGCCTGACTCTGGCGGCAGGATCTACGATAAGCTTATCTGTCCTTCGACAGACTATTAATTACTCATTCCAATCAGAGTACATCTGGGCAGACGACGCTATCACTCCACACAATAAAAACACCAATAGAGTATTGCTGGGCGCATTTTTGGCAAATGGACAATTGCATGCCTACCCCATCCCTACAATCAGTCAGTTTGCATAACTTGCATTGACCTAAGTCCCTACCACTTGGCAGGGACAAACACATATTACCTATCGCCGCTCCCGCTGCCTGCTTACGACTAAAACCAGCAGCATTAAGCTCACATAGCTTGCGCATGGCCATAAAAATTCAATTCGAAATGCGGCTATAACATGCTATCGTGATGTCCACACGGCATTACGAACACCATATCGGGGGAAAATTATGTGTCAGCTATTCGCAGGCCAACCACGCGAAAATTATCGTTCACAAACTCGCTCATTACGACTAAATGGCCAAAGCACTAGCATTCGACTCGAAGAAATGTTCTGGCGAATTCTAGATGACATCGCATCAAAAGAAAATCTCTCTACCCCTCGTTTTATTTCAAAACTTCACACCGAGGTCATGGAACTCTACGGCGAAGCAAGTAATTTTAGCTCACTACTACGCTGTACGTGCCTGGTCTATGCAGAGCAGCAGCTACAGCAGCAATCGGAAGTACCCGTTGTAACACCCAACTGGCGTTCCGATACAACACACGCCTCTGACCATCATCAATAAACACTTAACCATCGCGTTTGGACTGTCAGGTGATGCAGTGACTATAAGATTCCCTACACCTCAGGAAGTACGAACAACCACCATTTCTGGCGACTTACGTTTTGATTAAGTCAACTGCAGCAATTGACAAAAAGGTAGTACTCACATAACACCTATTCTACTCTGACCTTTCTAAAATAAATTAGCACTAAGGAGAGAATAAAAAGCATGGCAAAGACCATTCACACCATGATTCGCGTCTTGAGCGAAACAGCATCCTGTGAGTTTTACGCAAACGCCTTCGGGCTTTCCATCGCAGACCGGCTGGACTTTGACACGTTCACGCTGATTTATCTCAGCAACAACGAAAGCAATTTCGAAGTAGAACTTACCGTCAACAAAGAACAGAAAGAACCCTACGACCTGGGGGATGGATACGGCCACCTGGCCGTTAGCGTTGATGATCTTGATGCCGAACATGCACGCTTTACTGACTTAAACCTTAAACCCCGCGATATAGTTGATTTTAATCGCGACGGTACGCTGTTAGCCCGGTTCTTTTTTGTTCAAGACCCTGATGGCTATCAAATAGAGGTACTACAAAGGCACGGCAGATTTAAATAATACAAGGCAGCCAGCGCCCGCCTACAACGAACGCGACAGTGCTAGCCACAGGCACAAATGCTATTTTCCAGCTACACAGTGGTTCAAGATAACAACGCAACACCTGTAGCAGGTTGATTGTGTCCACCAGGGGCCGCATCGCTTAACGCTCTTTGTAGACAAGCACTAGCTAACAATTCATACCGGAGGAAAAACGATGACACAACATGTGGTTAGCATGCCCGCACGTACAATAACGCGCCGGGACTTACTAAAAAAAAGCATAGCCGTCAGTGCCAGCATGGTTATTGGCAGTGGCTACCTTGCGTCGAGCAATGCGGCATGGGCAATGGAAGTCAAAGCACTTTCACCCGATAGCATGGCAACGCTAGTGCAGATGGCGCGCGACATTTACCCTCACGACCGCTTTGGCGATGAACTGTATGCCAGCGCCGTTAAAAGCCATGACGACAAAGCAGCCGAAGACCCCGAATACAAAAAAATGTTAGAAGTCGGCATCACTGTGCTAAACAACCTTGCGAAAAATCGCGGCCATGATAGTTATGTTGATACCGGGTGGGAAGCAGATCGATTAGTTATATTGAAAAGCATGGAAACCAACGACTTCTTTCAAACTATTCGCGGCGGGTTGGTTGTTGGTTTATACAATCAGAAATCTGTTTGGGAAAAACTGGGATACGAAGGTGCCTCTTTCGATAAAGGCGGATACCTCAACCGAGGCTTCGATGACATCAATTGGCTTTAGGCGAGCGGCAACAGAGAATATACCCACCTGACTTGCCTTTTCGTCCCTGTTCAGTCGCTGACATTCGTTACGTGAAACAACTATGCGCTTCGTGTCAGTCACTTAACAGTAACAAAAATTCGGCGCCACGCAGGCACATTCTCTATTACCGATCGCCTTAGTCACCAGATAGACACCCCAAACTTATTCCGGAGAATACAACATGACTTCACCCTACACACTCGACGACGATAGTGTAATCGTTGTTATTGGTACCGGTGCCGGCGGCGGCACACTGGCAAACGAACTAGCACAAAAAGGCATCGACGTTGTAGCACTTGAGGCTGGCGGCCGCCACTTACCCGAGGACTACATCAATGATGAATGGGCCAGTTTTGCACAACTGGCCTGGACTGACATGCGCACGACATCAGGCTCGTGGCGCGTTGCAAAAGATTTTGCAAACCTACCAGCATGGATTGTCAAAGCGGTGGGTGGCTCAACCACTCACTGGGCAGGCGCATCACTGCGGATTCAGGATCATGAATTTCGTGCAAAAACAGTTTATGGGGATATCGACGGTGCCAATCTGATGGACTGGCCCCTTACCCTGAAAGACCTTGAGCCGTACTACGACAAAGCCGAAGACAAAATGGGGGTTACACGCACCAATGGCATTCCCGGTCTACCAGGCAATAACAACTTTAAAGTCATGAAAGCCGGTGCAGACAAACTAGGCTACACACAATGCCACACCGGCAACATGGCCATCAACTCTGAACCACGCAACGACCGCGCCTCCTGCCAGCAGATCGGGTTTTGTTTTCAGGGCTGTAAAATGGGTGCTAAGTGGTCAACCGCGTATACAGAAATTCCATTGGGTGAAGCCACCGGAAACCTGGAAGTTCGCGAGCACGCATATGTCCTAAAAATTGAACACGATGATTCCGGCAAAGTAACGGGCGTTCTATACGTCGACAAAGACGGCAACCAGCAACTGCAAAAAGCACGTGCCGTATGCGTTGCCGGTAACTCTATAGAAAGCCCGCGCCTGTTGTTGAATTCTGCATCAACTATGTATCCTGACGGACTGGCCAACTCATCAGGCCAGGTTGGTAAAAACTATATGCGTCACATGACGGGATCTGTCTATGCAGTATTTGACGAACCGGTGCATATGGCACGTGGCACCACAATGGCCGGTATTATTCAGGATGAATCAGTCCATGATACCAGTCGTGGTTTCGCAGGTGGCTATGAAATGGAAACGCTGTCCTTGGGCGTACCGTTTATGGCAGCGTTTCTGAACCCGGGCGGCTGGGGTCGTGAATTCACCGCTGCAATGGATATGTACCCCAACATGGCTGGCATGTGGCTGGTAGGTGAAGACATGCCACAAGAAACTAATCGCATCACCTTGTCAGATGCAAAAGATCAGCATGGCCTGGCAGTCGCCAACGTGCACTTTGATGACCACCCCAATGATGTGGCGATGCGCAAACATGCATACAAGCAGGGCGCCGCTGTTTATGACGCCGTGGGAGCCACACAAACTTACCCCACTCCACCGTACCCTTCTACTCATAACCTGGGTACAAACCGAATGAGTGCGAAGGCATCAGATGGCGTGGTAAACAGCTTTGGGCAAAGTCATGATATAGACAACTTGTTCATATCAGATGGTAGTCAGTTCACGACCGGAGCAGCAGAAAACCCAACGCTGACTATTGTGACGCTGGCGATTCGTCAAGCTGACTATATTGAAAAGCAGATGTCAGAAAAAGCAATCTGATAGCAGTTAATTGAGTTGTGGGTGAGCCAATTGGCTCACCCTTTTATTTAGCTGTAGCTCTGAGGGCTCAATGAAATCTACTTGCGCCAGAAACCACACCTGCCAGTGCTCGGTGGATCATGCGCCGGAGGCTTATGGCCCTTACGAAAACCTGCAAGCCTGTTGCTTTGGTGGCCGGCTCACTAGAGGTTCCACGGCAGTATTGTCAATCGACTAGCTATCGGCCTGCTCTTCCACATGCTCGTCATCGATCAACCCTACTAGCTCATCAACAGATAGCCGTGTACCGCCGTCAGTGCCCTCAAGAAGCGCGTTTGCAAGATCACGCTTGTGCTCATGAAGCTTAACAATTTTTTCTTCAATGGTGTCTTTCACAACCATTCTATAAATAGTCACCGGGCGCTTTTGCCCCATGCGATAAGCACGATCCGACGCCTGGTCTTCAACCGCCGGATTCCACCACGGATCCATATGAATCACATAATCGGCGGCGGTCAGATTAAGACCGGAACCACCTGCCTTTAAGCTGATCAAAAACAACTCTCCTTCCCCGACCTGAAAATCATCAACCGCTTTCTTGCGGTGCTTAACACTGGTGGAACCATCAAGATACTGATAACTGATTTTATGGGCATCAAGGTGATTACGAATTAGCGTTAAGTGCCCGACGAACTGACTAAACACCAAACAGCGATGACCATTGTGCCGAAGCTCATCCACGATTTCGGCAAACGCTCGCAGCTTGGCACTACCGCACGGAGGGTGTTCCTCGACCAATGCCGGATGACAACTGGCTTGCCGCAGAGTGGTGATTTCCGCAAGCACCCGGAAGCGCTGCTCTGAATCAAGATCAGCCAACTCGCTGATACGCTGCAATGCGCTTTTACGCAGCCCTTCGTAAAAGTTTTTCTCTTCTTCGTTAAACTCAACTAGGTGAGTTATTTCAGTACGCTCGGGCAGTTCTGTCAGAACCTCACGCTTTAAGCGACGCAAGATGAAAGGACGAATCAACGTCTTCAGGCGTTGTCGTGCTAGATCATCTTGACATTGCTCAATAGGCACGGCGTAACGCTCTTTAAATTGCCGTGCTGACCCCAATAAACCGGGATTGATAAAGCGAAACAAATTCCACAATTCACCCAGATGATTTTCAATCGGCGTACCAGTGGCGATCAACCGAAAGTCAGCGCGCAGCGCCATCATCGCCTGCGAACGTCTGGTACTTGGATTTTTAAACGACTGAGCCTCATCGGCAACGATGGTGTGCCATTGCACCTCCTGCAGTAATTCAATTTCGTTTTGCAACACTCCATAGCTACAGACAAATAGATCACCGGCTTTGGCATCACGAAGCATACGCCCGCGATTACCATCACCCAGCCAATGCAGCTTTAATGACGGGGCAAATTTCTTAGCCTCATCCAGCCAGTTGCCACACACTGATGTTGGCGCAATGACCAGCGTTGGTCCTCCTGCCGCACGCATCAGCATCAGGGAAAGGCTTTGCATGGTTTTCCCTAGCCCCATGTCATCAGCCAGACATGCACCAGCGCCCCAATGCGCCAGACGGGTCATCCATCGAAAGCCCTCTAACTGATAATCACGCAACTCTGCTTTCAGTGTCGACGGCGGGTTAGGCATTAGCGCTTCTGCTTCACGCAGTTTCTCAAGCTGTTCATTCCAGCTGTCATCATCTCGCAGCACCATGCCACGTGACGCCTCCTCTAGCATTGGGACGGCCAGATGATGCGCTTCTCCGTCGTCAGAAAGTGCATTCAGCGCATCAAGCTGCATTCGTAGCCGTCGGCTCAGCTGTAATATCTTATTGTCATCAAGCCTCAAAAAGCGGCCATCAGTTTGGTCAAGTGATGCCAGAAGTTTTTTTAGATCAATTTTCTTTGATTCAAAAGAACATAGCTCGTTTGACGTGTTGTAGTGAGCCTGTTGCGACTCTTGATGGCCCTCTTCAATTTTTAGTTCACCGGCAACACCAATTCCATTTCGATTTGAATTGAAATGAATATTCATATTATTGCTATCGATAACCTGACTCAGCGCGATACGCTCACCGGCAGGCCACAGCAATATCACTTTGTCGTCCAGGTCTTGTAATACAGACAGTACTTCCAGTGAATTCTCTGCGTTTTCGATTGACCATTCCCATCCAGCAGAACCATTCGGCAACGGCAGACTATTTAGCAGTTCTCTTGCTTCATGAAGCTCGGCGTCTAGATCTCTGATTGTATTACACGGACGGTTACCGATCATTGCGTACAGACTGCTTTTACCCTGCCCGGGCAACACACACGGACCTGTTTCTCCTAGCGGATAAATACACGCAGCGATATCAAGCCCCTGCTCTAAAGGCCTTAAATGAAACGCCAACCGCCGACTGGCTATCATGGTATTGGTGTCTACTGCATTTATATCAGAATGAATTTCAACCACTGCAGCCATTGAACGCAACGACTCCAACACAGACTCTGCTGCATCATCGGGCACGCTTAAGCCGCTATACGTTAGTGAGCGGGCAATGTCTAACTGCCCCTCTGTATAACGGTGGATTGCCAACACGTTGTTATCGTTCCACTCACAGGCGAAATCGTCTGACGATTTTATTTCACTGGCCGGAAACGGCTGCATGGAAATATTGATTTCCTGTACTGATTTATCAGTCACCACCTGCAACGAGGACTGACATTCAAGCATTGTCATACGAACCGGCTCGTCGTCAGTATCGGCATTATTACGATAGAGCCGCGGGTGATTTAAAATATAGTCAATAGATTCAGCATTTGAGAAAGAAAAAGTTTTTTCAAAGTGCAAAGCATGATTAAGCTGAAGCTGGTTACGCAAGTGCGCACATATTTTTAAATCATAATCACATAGAAAATCCAGCGTACCGCACTCATCTAAAAGCAACTTGAGTGGAAAATGCTTACCTTCAGACCATGTCTTGTTGCGCCCCAGTCGCTGCTCTCGAGGTTCAACCAGCAGTCGTGATCCTGCCGCTTCCACCCACCAACTTAACCGTCGATGACCAACCTTCACACCACGGGTGCTGCTTACTCGTGCATGACGGTTAACTGTTAACGACAACGCATCAAGCCCGGCCTGCCAATCAGCCTGTTTTTGATAAACCGTCAACAGCCACCCTGTTGACCGAATCTGTGGTTGAAACTCATTAGCATCGCGGTGTAAACCACGCGCAGACAATAGCGTTAATCCTTCATCAACAAACCAATGCAACCCCGCTTCAGACGCTTTGTCTACATGAACGGCTAATCTTGATACTTGTTGCTCGTCAGGCTTTTCACCCAACCAGTGATTAGCCAATGTAAGAAACAGATCAAGCCATGGACTGGCATCAATGTGAAGCCCACCAAGCCAGATCGTATCTTTTGCTTCACGCTGCCCGGCTACCACACGAATAAAGTCAGTCAGCACCCGAAGCACAGGCATAAATGCATCGCCCGAAAACTGCCGCTGGTATTGCTTCGAAAAAAGATTTAGCTGACTTATTAATTGCTGAAGCTGCTTTGCATCACCCTCTGCAAATCCACCCGCACAATCATTTGATATATTTTGTGTCGTATGTTGAATAAGAGATAAGGCATAGACCACTGCAGAGAGGCCCGCCAATATAACCGGCTGGCCGTCATCAGGACCAACTGTTGATGGACTAGCCGAGTCGTATAACTCTACCGCCAACTTAGGCTGATGACCAAAGAACGCAATAACTGACCGCAGCGCCAACGCCTGTGGTGCATTGGCGGCGGCCTGCAGCCAACCATCCATTTTATCTAGCCGGCTTTGCTCGGTATCACCAGACAACAGAGACATCTGCACACCCGTAAACAGAATGTCCCAGTCCTCTTGCGACGGGCAAGTAAAACCCACCTCGGAGAAATACCGATGCCGCTCCAGACAATCGGTAAATACGGTTTCCGACCACACATGAAACTGCGACTCAACAGCAGCGTCAAATGCAATGGCAGCCGCAAGCATCTGCTGACCAGAATCATCAGAAACCAAATTAACTCGGGCTTCGCGACGGGCTTTTTTCTTCGGGCGTTCTACTTCCAGGACGTCTTCTACTTGGCACTGATCTGACACGTTTATTTTAATTCTTGGTCAACTCGGGACGCATATATTAGCCCCGACAGATCACTTCAAAGGCAATTGATTACGCCAGATTGCGGAGCTGTCACGGCAATACCCTGCGGCTACCACGATTCGAATTTATGCTTCATTACATCGAACGCAGAGAGTACGATTTATTTGTCGAAATTGTTGTTTTTTCACTTGACGAAAAACGATACGGCGTGGTTCAGAGCCCCATTCATTGCTGGCCAGTCATAATTTAAATCTTGCATACTAACTAAATCACAGCTTCCTGATTACCAACAGTTTTCCACTATACGATGGTCGATTCACTGTTATCGGTACCCACACCACGACTAATCCTCCCTACCCGCCAGACACTGACAAAGCCTGTGAGACCAGACCTTATTTTTCCAGTGCCTCATTACCGCCTATCAGCCCGTGGGCTTCTATAAACCAGTGACTAATGTGCCCCACGCTCGACTAGGAAACTAACCAATTAGCGCACCACCAAAGTCAGTTTTGGCGTAATATTGGGTTTGGAAAATCATCGGGGAAAAACAATGGGCTGTCAGTATTTCGAACCAACAGACGGCGGTGCAAATACCTTCACCGTCGCCATGCCAAAGCTCACTTTCGGACGTGGTGCTTTGCATGACACTGGCGCGCGGGCGTCTGGCATGGGAATCAAACGAATTGCCCTTATCACCGACGATGTACTGGCACCCGGCCCGTTGGTAGCTACCGTAACAGACTCAATGAAATCCGCTGGTATCGAAACCATTGTATTTTCAGATATCCGAATTGAACCCGACGACGACACCATCATGCGCGCGGCAAAATTCCTGACCGATACGAAAGCTGACGGAGTAATTTCTGTTGGCGGAGGTTCTGTGATCGATACCGCCAAGGCCGCCCTGTTGATCGAGCGGCATGGAGGCAACATTCGCGAATACTTTGCACCGCCAGTTGGCGATGGCAAACCAGTACCGGGGCCAGTGGCTCCGCACATAGCGTGCGCCACTACCTCTGGCACTGGCTCAGAGTGCACATCAATTTCAGTAATACGGGTTAATGAATTTAATACCAAGTTCGTCGTTGCAAGCCCTTGGCTACTGCCTGACATTGCGATTGTTGATCCGTCGTGCTGTGACAGCTTGCCAGCCAACGTGGTTGCGTCAACCGGTTTTGATTTGCTATGTCACGCACTGGAATGCTACACCGCCGAGGCCTACACCAAACACCTAAACGTCGACAATCCCAACGCGCGCCAACTGATACAGGGCGCAAATCCGTTCAGCGATCTTAGCGCCAGAGAAGCCTTGAAAATTGCCGGTAAATATCTTGCTCGTGGTGTGGCTGACAGCACTGACCACGAAGCACGCGACCAGCTTATGTGGGGTGCGTCACTGGCAGGCATCGCGTTTGGTAATTCGGGAACCCATCTTCCACACGCCATGTCTTACGGGGTTACACACTTGATGACAGACATCACCACCACCGGCTACCCGGTAGCATCACCATTTGTACCTCATGGCATCAGTGTGATTGTCAGTGCACCGGCAATTTTTAAATATACCGCAGAAGCACAACCGGACAGGCACTTAGATGGTGCAGCCTACCTGGGTGCCGACAGCAAAGGTGCTACTCCAGATGATGCTGGTGAAGTATTGTCAAAACGACTTATTGAACTGATGCGAGCCACTGACATGCCCAATGGACTGGGTGGCATAGGCTTTAGCGGCGATCACGTCAAAGCACTGGCCGAATCATCGTTCCGTCAAAAGCGCGCTATCGCCAATGCACCACGTGATTCCAACTTAACTGATCTTGAGAACATGTATAACGGTGCCCTAAATTATTGGTAAGAGTTACTGCCACGGATTATTGCTAAGCGTTATTGGCAAAGGCCAAGTCTCCAGTGCAACACCTATGACTACACGCCACAACAAGATCCACACAATTTAATCACCTAACGTTATCCTGACAACTTCAAAGCCAGTCGCGTCGACTGGCCTGCCCTGCTTTTTCCGGAGTCTTCATGTCTGAACTATTCAGCCCCATTACCGTTCGCGGAGTCACTTTCCCCAATCGTGTTGTGGTCTCGCCACTATGTATGTATTCAGCCGTCGAAGGCATGGCACAACCCTGGCACTTTGCACACCTAAGTACTTTTGCACGCGGTAAAGCAGGTCTAGTCTTTGCGGAAGCAACTGCAGTAGAAGCCATAGGCAGAATCACCCCGAACTGCCTGGGCATTTGGAGCGACGCGCATGCTGACGTATTAAAGCCAATCACTGCTTTCATTGAAGACATGGGCTGTGTTCCGGGTATTCAACTTGCCCACGCCGGACGCAAAGCATCGACTTCAGCGCCTTTTCTTGGCGGTAAACCATTAGAAGCCAATGATCCGCAAAGCTGGCCAACGGTCGGCCCCAGCGCGATCCAAACGGCCGCTAACTTTCCGGTACCACATGCATTATCCATCGACGAAATACACACACTGACTGACACCTTTGTCGCCGCTGCCAAACGCTCGGTAGATGCCGGCTTTAAAGTAATTGAATTACACGGCGCACACGGCTATCTACTACACAGTTTTTTAAGCCCGATCTCAAACCAACGCGATGATGAATACGGCGGTAGCATCGAAGGGCGCATGCGCCTATCGCTTGAAATTGCCAGTGCCGTGCGCAAAGCAGTTGGCGACGACATGCCATTGTTTTTCCGAATTTCCGCTGTTGACGGCATGGAAGGCGGCTGGACAATGGACGACTCGGTAATGTTATCAAAAGCATTGGGCGAGCACGGCATTGATGTTGTCGATTGCTCTTCCGGCGGAGTGAGCGGCGCGCCGCGCTTTCGCACCGACGACGATGGCAAACCGCTGACGACTAGCTCGGCCAGAACTCCTGGTTTTCAAGTACCCTATGCCACACGTATTAAAAACGAAACCGACCTCAAATCAATGGCGGTCGGGGTCATCATCGACCCGCAACAGGCCGAAGAAATAGCCAGCTCGGGACAAGCTGATTTTATCGCCCTGGGCCGCGAGATTATGCATAACCCGTTTTGGCCGCTACACGCTGCACGGGCGCTGGGTGCAGATCAGGAATTTGACCTGTGGCCCAAGCAATACAAATGGGCGGTGGATAGACGATCGCAAATCGCGCCTCTCAGTAAGCCAGCATAGCAACACAAATACCTACCGGAAAACTGCGGTAAGTCGATTCGCGAATGCAATATTCCGTCGACTTACCCGCTTTCACATCAAAATTGGCCGGAATTCACGCTAAATCTTAAGCAGAGTGCAGCAAAATCAACCGTTCTCTTATATAATGTGCGGCTACCCTCTGTTTACCACTGCCTTTATCAAAGGATATATCATTGATTTCCACCGCTAACGTCACGATGCAGTTCGGCGCCAAGCCACTGTTTGAAAACATTTCTGTAAAATTTGGCGAAGGCAATCGCTACGGCCTGATCGGCGCTAACGGTTGCGGTAAGTCTACCTTCATGAACATATTAGGCGGCAGCCTTGAGCCGTCCGCCGGCAATGTTAGTTTGTCACCCAATGAAAGATTGGGCAAGCTAAGCCAGGATCAATTCGCTTTCGAAGAATACTCAGTCCTTGACACTGTCATCATGGGCCACCAGGAACTTTGGGACGTCAAACAGGAACGCGAGCGAATCTATAGCTTGCCTGAGATGAGCGAAGAAGACGGCATGAAAGTCGCCGAGTTGGAAAACCAATTCGCAGAAATGGACGGCTATACTGCCGAAAGCCGTGCCGGTGAATTTCTATCAGGCGCAGGTATTGAAGAAGCCTTGCACGAAGGCCCAATGAGTGAAGTGGCTCCCGGCTGGAAACTACGAGTCTTGCTGGCACAAGCGTTGTTCTCATCACCCGACATACTGCTACTTGATGAGCCAACAAACAACCTTGATATCACCGCCATCCGCTGGCTTGAAGGCGTATTAAGGGCACAGAAAAGCACCATGGTGATTATTTCTCACGATCGCCATTTTTTAAATTCAGTGTGCACTCATATGGCTGACATCGACTACGGTGAGTTGCGTGTCTACCCAGGCAACTACGATGACTTCATGACTGCCTCGACGCAAGCACGCGAAAGAATGCAATCAGAGAACGCCAAGAAGAAAACCCAAATCGCCGACCTTCAGCAATTTGTCAGTCGCTTCTCTGCCAATGCATCCAAAGCAAGACAAGCCACATCACGCGCCAAGCAAATAGAAAAAATTCAACTTGCCGACATCAAGCCATCCAGTCGCGTAAGCCCTTACATTCGCTTTACACAAGAAAAAAAGCTACATCGCCTGGCACTGACTATTGATAAATTAGGTCATGGCTTTGATGAGGAAAAACTATTTGATGGTGGAAACCTATTACTTGAGGCCGGCACTCGACTTGCCATCATTGGTGAAAACGGTTCAGGTAAATCTACCCTGTTAAAACTGTTAATGGATCAGCTACCTCCCAACAACGGCACCATTAAGTGGGCTGAAAATGCCGCGCTTGGCTACTGCCCGCAAGACAGTACCGATGAATTTAAATCAGAACTTTCACTGTTTGACTGGATGACCAAATGGCGTAAACCCGAACACGATGATCAGATAGTCAGGAGCACTCTAGGTCGGCTTCTGTTTTCAAACGATGACTTCAAAAAGCAAGTTAAAGTGTGTTCGGGTGGCGAGAAAAACAGACTATTGTTCGGACGCCTGATCATGACATCACCCAACGTATTAGTTCTTGATGAGCCCACAAACCATCTTGATATGGAATCTATCGAAGCACTTAACTTGTCTTTAGAAAATTATGAAGGCACATTAATTTTTGTGAGTCATGACCGGGAATTTGTGTCATCACTGGCCACACGAATTATTGAAATCAAAGACAATAAGCTGAATGATTTCCAAGGCACCTACGATGAATTTCTAGCCAGCCAATCAATTGCAACCAAGGCAGCAAACTTCTAACTGCACTACCGCATTTAAAAGTAAAAACGGGCCAGATTATCTGGCCTTTTTTTATGCACCTAAACGCAACAGACGACTCACATTAACCAGTAAAATCACACCTGCCCCAATGATGTTAAAAACATCAGCACAGGGATGAGCAAAGCGAACTGCTTGGTTTTACGTTCTATTCCGCGCACAGATTTGCCCCGGAACTACTACCAGCAAATGCCCACAGCCTGCTT
>JALZUX010000096.1 GCA_023301405.1 Granulosicoccaceae bacterium
TATGAGTTAATTGGTGAGTTGTGCGGCCGAATGACCGTTAAAGAATGGGTGGGTATTTACCAGGGCGCTGTTGGCAGGTGAGTCACCTGTGTACGGTAAAAGCCAATTTCTCACGGTGAGTAATTGCAGCTTCTGAAGACGGTGATCACCTGCTAACTGTGGTTAGAATACTTCTTCTTTTGCCCTGACATTCTGTTGTTGAATAATGCCGTTAATCTCACCTCGACAAGATCCGCAGTTGGTGCCCGCTTTTAATGCGCATCCAATTTTTTCGACCGTGTTGCATTGCTTTTCGTACACTGCGGTTTCTATTTCGTTTTTACCTACCATAAAACAAGAGCATATAATTGCGCCTACATCCGGTTGATCATTTGCCGGTCGTGCCGCCAGCACCCGGTGGCGATCAGAATTGTTGAACGGTTTTCCTATTTGGCTGGTGGCCCAATGGCGGGACACGCGTACGGGATCGTTTGACAGATAGACGGCTGTGATAAGTGTTTCGTCTTTAAATACTGCCAAGTGATGTCGCAAGGCATGGTTGTCCTGCGACGATACTAACTGAGTGTCTTCCTTGTCGGCACGATATAGAAAATGTTGCCATTGATTGAACGCCACCTGAGGAAGTTCCATGCTGGCAAACTCAATTCGCCATCCGTTGCTGCAAGGTGACAGTGCCCAGTAGGGATTGGCGTAATTTTCCACCGACAGATAGTTCAGTAGCGGATCAAGCAATTTTCTATTGTTGATCACTGCAAAACCGTAGTGTCCTGCGGCATAGCGTTTGACGGTGACCGGTTCGCTTTTAGAGGCGGGTTGTCCGGAGTAGGGGTCGGTGATGGCGGTAATCAGGCTATTAACGCGGCTGTTGGCGCTGCGTTGATCTGTCCAGTGCATTGGAATGAACAGTGATCCGCGTTTTTGATTGCTGGTGATTAATGCCCTGACGATGATTGATCCTTGTTTGCCGGTGACACTGACCAGGTCAGCGTCGCCAATATTATTTTTTTTAGCATCAATGGGATGTAATTCAGCATAGGGCTCTGCCATGTGAGCACTTAACCGTGCGCTATTGCCGGTGCGGGTCATTGTGTGCCATTGGTCCCTGATTCTGCCAGTGTTTAATACTAATGCGTCTGGATCTTGTGGCTTGTCACAGCGCAGCGGCATAATAGGAATAAAGCGGCCTAGTCCGTTACCCGTATAGAAGCCGCCGTTAGCGAAAAAACGCGTGGTCTTGTTTTTCTCTCCCGGGCGGCAAGGCCATTGAAACGGACTGAGTGTCTGGTACTCATCGTCGGTGATATTACCGTAGGCGCTGATGTCAAAGTCACGGCTACCATTATTGCTATAGCCGCTTAACGCAGCGTGCTCACGAAATATGGACGCGCTATTTTTAAAATTGAACGCTTTTGAGAAGCCCAGGCGTTTGGCAATCTGGCAAACGGCCCACCAGTCAGGCTTTGATTCACCGGCTGCCGGGTGAAACGCTCGTTGACGTGTGATTGTGCGTTCTGAGTTTGTTACTGTGCCGTCCTTTTCACCCCACGCGCAGGCTGGCAGTCGAACGTGTGCCATGTCCGATGTATCAGTGTTGGCGACTACGTCTGACACAATAACCAAGGGACACTTCTTGAGTGCCGCCTTAACGAAGTTTGCCTCAGGCATGCTGTCTATCGGGTTGGTGGCCATAATCCAAATGGCTTTTATCTGCCCGTCATTCACCGCATCAAAAAGCTCTACCGCTTTTAGTCCTTGTTTGTCGGCAATCGTGGGGGACGCCCAAAACCGCTTGACCAGCTGTTGGTGGGTTTTGTTGTCGATATCCATATGCGCTGCCAGCATATTTGCAAGACCCCCGACTTCTCGACCACCCATGGCGTTGGGTTGGCCAGTCACTGAGAACGGGCCCATGCCTGGACGGCCAATTCTACCGGTGGCTAGATGACAGTTAATTATACTGTTGACGGTATCGGTGCCGGTTTGTGACTGATTGACCCCTTGGCTGTATACAGTGACTACTTTTTCCGTTCTTGCATACAGGCGATAGAATTCTGAAATATCTTCGATAGAAAGCGATGTGTGTTGAGCAGCGCTTTGAATAGAGGTGCTAGCGGATGTTTGAAGTGCCAAACCTAGATCCTGGGTATGGCTGTTTATGTAATGTTGATTAAGCTCGTCGTGTTCGGAAAGGTAATTTAATAGACCGTTAAATAGGGTTGAATCAGTATCAGGGTTGATCGCAAGGTGAATATCTGAAAGCTCACAGGTTGCGGTGCGTCGCGGGTCTACCACTACTACACGCAACGATGGCTTTGACTTTTTGGCGGTGGCGATCCGTTGAAACAGAACCGGATGGCACCACGCCAGATTCGAGCCGCACAGTATGATTAGATCCGCTTCGTCAAAGTCTTCATAACAGCCCGGCACGGTATCACTGCCAAATGCTCTGCGATGCCCGGCGACGCTTGATGCCATGCAAAGTCGTGAGTTTGTATCTATGTTTGCATGACCAAGGTAGCCCTTGGTCAGTTTGTTGACCACATAATAATCTTCTGTAAGCAACTGGCCTGAGACGTAGAATGCGATGGCTTCTGTACCGTGTTTGGCGATGATTTTTTTGAATGCACCAGCGATCTGATCAAGCGCTGTACTCCAGTCGACTGGTGCGCCGTTGACCTCAGGGGATAACAGTCTACCTTCGTTGTTAAGAACATTGGCAAGGTCTAAGCCTTTGGAGCACAAGTGGCCTTTGTTAGCCGGGTGAGTAGCATCGCCGGATATCTCAATGTTGCCGCTTGTAGATTCAGTTGCCACTACTCCACAGCCGACACCGCAATACGGGCAGCTGGTTCGGGTTGTGTTAACTGCAATAGAAGTTTGTGTTGACTTCATAATTAATGAGTTCTTGCCATGTTGAGAAGAACTTGCTGTCCCTGGATTTTCACCGGGTACACTGGTGTGGCGCCGCTATCTGCCCCTTGTGCTTCACCTGTTTCAAGGCTGATCACCCAATTGTGCAGGGGGCAGGTAACACATGAACCATGCACCATCCCCTCACTGAGTGGGCCGGCGTCATGTGGGCAGCTATCACGCAGTGCATATACTTTATTCTCAGTGGTGCGGAATAACGCTATTTTCTGGTCATTGTGTTTTAGTCTTCTTGAGCCACGCAGAGGAATGTCATCTATGGTCCCTGCATCGAACCACTGTGGTTTTGATTCGGTCATGCAACGCCCCTTAATTGTTGAATTTTTAACGGTTGGAATTCGTGGTGATCAGTGCCGTTAACACGCTCTGCCCATGGGTCGTGCTGTGCTACCGATTGCGAGTGTAAAAAGCGTTGCTGATAGCTTATCCGGCTGCTTGAATTGCCAAAAATCTGCTGGCGAATTTCTTCAACGCCAATACGCTTGGCCCATTTGTAGATGCGTTCAAGGTAGTGACCTTGTTCACGGTACATTTGTAACAACGCAGAGACGTACTCAAGAACCTCGTCTTCCGTATCGACATGCCCCAGAACCACTGTGCCCTTGATGTCGAGCCCGGCAGCACCGGCGAAATGAATATCGAATCCTGAATCGATACAAATAATACCGATGTCTTTGCAAGTGGCTTCGGCACAATTACGAGGGCAGCCCGACACCGCCAGTTTTACCTTTGCCGGTGTCCATGATCCCCATAGGTTTTTTTCCAGACGTATACCAAGACCGGTGGAATCCTGAGTGCCGAAACGACACCAGGTTTTACCCACACAGGTTTTAACCGTACGCAGCCCTTTGGCATAGGCGTGTCCCGATACGAATCCGGCCTTGCCGAGATCAGCCCACACCAGTGGTAGATCATCTTTTTCGACGCCCAGCATATCAATGCGTTGCCCACCGGTGACTTTGACTGCGGGTATATTAAATTTGTCGACCACATCGGCAATGGCACGTAGCTCTGATGACGAGGTCATACCGCCCCACATGCGCGGTACTACCGAATAGGTGCCGTCTTTTTGAATATTGGCGTGTACCCGCTCGTTAATATACCGTGATTGGTAGTCGTCTTTATATTCTTCAGGCCAATCACAGACCAGGTAATAGTTAAGCGCTGGCCGGCACTTGGCACACCCGCATGAGCTAGTCCATTCGAGTGCCTGCATAACTGCTGGTATGGTTTTCAGTGATTGTGCTTTTATAAGTCGGCGTACATCGCTGTGCCCCAGATGTGTGCAAGGGCACATAGGAGTGATGGCAGCGGGATTGTAGCTGTCACCGAGTGTTAAGGTCATGAGCTGTTCGACTAACCCGGTGCACGTGCCACACGACGATGATGCCTTAGTGTGAGCGCGGACCTGGTCGAGCGTGGTCAGCTTATGTGCTTCAATAGTAGTAACAATTTTGCTTTTGCATATGCCGTTACAGCCACAGATCTCTGCATCATCTGCTAAGGCTGCAACGGCTGCCGTAGGGTCCAGCGGTTCTCCTCCCTGGTAGGCTTGGCCAAACACAATGGTGTCTCGAATATCGCTGATGTCTACAGACCTCTTTAGTAGATCAAATAACCACGGGCCGTCATGTGTGTCGCCATACAAAACAACCCCGCAAAGGACATTGTTTTCCACCACAAGTCGCTTATAAACGCCAGCTGCAGCGTCTCTCAGCACAATTTCATCGCGATCAGGCGTATTGGCAAAGTCACCGGCGGAAAATAGATCAATACCGTCTACTTTAAGTTTGGTTGAGGTAACCGATCCAGTGTATTGATCGGCTTGATCGGTTAGCTGTTTGGCTACGGTAGCCGCCATTTCATAGAGTGGGGCGACCAGTCCGTAACACACTTCTCGGTGTTCTACACATTCCCCTAAAGCATAAACATCAGGGGCGGAAGTTTGCATGTTGTCATTCACCATTATTCCGCGGTTCGTGTCAATGCCGCTGCCTTTTGCAAGTGTGGTGGCTGGTTTAATGCCGACAGCCATCACCACTAAGTCGCAGGGTATAACATCACCGTTGTTCAGCGTCACACCGGTAACATGGGTATCGCCGTTGATCTCTGCGGTGTTGGCGTTAGTGATGATAGTTATGCCATGCTTTTCCATAGCGGTCTCAAGCATGTGTCCGGCGGCTGAGTCAAGCTGCTTTTCCATCAACGTATCAGCAAGGTGTAGTACCGTAACGTGCATGCCTTGAGCGTGTAACCCGGCGGCAGCCTCGAGTCCCAGTAGGCCGCCACCGATCACCACGGCACGTTGATGCGTTTCAGACATCTTGATCATAGTTTCTACGTCATCAAGATCACGGTATACCAGTACCTCCGGTAGCGTGTGGCCGGGTAGCGGGATCATGATCGGAGATGAGCCGGTAGCAATCACCAGTTTGTCGTAGCTGTGTGAGTCTCCGTTGGCGGTGATGACTGCTTTTTGTGATGTTTCAATCTGGTTGATTGATACGCCTTTGTACAACGTGATGTTGTTGGCGTTGTACCAGTTGTCATCGTGGGTGATGATGTCGTTGTAGGTTTTTTCGCCGGCAAGCACTGGTGATAGCATTAATCGATTGTAGTTAACGCGTGGCTCGGCATTGAAAATAGTAATTTCATAACGCTGCGGGTCTGACTCCAGCAGTTTTTCAAGCATGCGACCGGGCGCCATGCCATTACCGATAACAATTAGTTTTTCAGTCATCGAGCCAACTCCGTTGCTAGTGGGACTTCTGTTGTGTGATGTTGGGTATTAGCGGTTATACGTGCCTGACGTCGAGCCGCTATGTTATCAAGCAGTGATTGCTCGGGGTTTGCGCCCCCTTCATAAGCTTCCAGGAAATCAATGAGCTCTTCGCGATACGCGTAGTAGTCAGGATGCGACAGCAGTTGTGCTCTTGAGCGGGGCCTGGGTAGATCGACTTGCATTATATTTCCAACATTGGCGTTGGGCCCGTTAGACATCATCACCACCCGGTCGGCTAATAGAATGGCTTCGTCTACATCGTGGGTAATGCAAATAGCGGTGACGTTGGTTTTAGCCCAAACGTCCATTAGCACATCTTGCAGTTCCCAACGGGTTAAGCTGTCCAGCATGCCGAAGGGTTCATCAAGTAGCAGTAACTTTGGTGACAGCGCAAAGGCCCGCGCTATACCCACACGTTGCTGCATCCCGTTTGACAAGTCGCTCGCCAGGCGGTGCATGGTATCTGCCAGCCCCACACGTGCCAGATAGTACTCAATGACATCACGTCGTTCAGCGGCGCTTGCATTCGGGTAAACACGATCTACTCCCAGCGCTACGTTGTCGTAGGCAGATAGCCAGGGCATCAATGACGGAGACTGAAACACTACCGCCCGATCAGGACCAGCCTGAGTGACGTGTAGACCGTCTAGAATAATACCACCCCCGGTGATCGGGTTAAGCCCCGCCACCATCGACAGTACGGTTGATTTGCCGCAACCTGAATGGCCTATTACAGTAACAAACTCACCTTTATCCAGTGATAGGTCAAAGCCGTCGACTACCGTGAGGGGGCCGGTAGGTGTTGGGTAGGTTTTAGATACCTGACTGAATTCAAGGTATCGGTTCTGATGCACAGAGGAAGAGGCATCGGATACTGCTTTTGGTAAAGCAGTTGATTTTGCTTTGCCCTGAGTGATCGGAATCACGGTTGGCATTTCCCCGGTGGGTTCTCTGTTGGCAGCGTTGGTGGTGTTTAAGTCCATCAGGTAGCGTGTGATGCCCGCGCGTAACTCGATATAAGTATTGCTATGGTTCATTGCAGATCGATCGCGGGGTCGTGGCAGGTCAACCAAAAATTC
>JALZUX010000097.1 GCA_023301405.1 Granulosicoccaceae bacterium
TTTTAACGGGCAATAGTACCAGCCCTTATCAACTTTAAAGGCCTGCATGAAACATCGTCCTTTTTCTTCTCTTGCACCAAACAGTGTCGGTTTCGAGAACCAGATTTTGATCAAACCTACAGGGTTTCGTGAGTATGATGCACGGTGGTGGTTTGGACACCCGAGTAGCGACCAGCCTCCTGAAATAAACCTTTATGGCATTCAGGCCGTTGGCGCAGGGCTTGGGACTTTAATTCATGAACTTGGTATCAAACCCCAAATCGTTGTTGGTCATGACTTTCGCAGTTATTCTCTTTCCATAAAACAAGCTTTAATTGTCGGGTTAATGGAAGCTGGTATTGAAGTTCTAGATATTGGACTCGCGCTCTCGCCAACTGCATATTTCGCTCAGTTTAATTTAGATTGCCCTTGTGTTGCAATGGTGACTGCGAGTCATAATAGTAATGGCTGGACGGGTGTAAAAATGGGGGTCAACCGCCCTCTTACCTTCGGCCCATCAGAGATGAGCCGCCTCAAAGAAATTGTACTAAGAGGGCAGAGCATTACCCGTACAGGAGGTACTTACGTATTTGTTCAACGTATGGCTAAAACCTATATGAAAGACCTCTCGCTCGGCATGAAAATAAAACGTAATTTAAAAGTCGTAGTCGCCTGTGGCAACGGAACAGCAGGCGCCTTTGCTCCGCATGTTCTAAAAGCGATTGGAGTGGATGTTATCCCTCTAAATTGTGACCTCGATTATAATTTTCCAGCGTATAACCCAAACCCTGAAGACATGAAGATGCTCCACGCCATGCGCCATGCCGTGTTAGAGCATGGAGCTGACCTTGCCATAGGGTTTGATGGCGATGGAGATAGGTGCGGGATTGTTGATAATGAAGGTGAAGAAATTTTTGCGGATAAAGTTGGTGTTTTGCTAGCTCGCGATTTGTCAGCGGAACATAAAAATGCCCGCTTCGTTGTCGACGTAAAATCAACAGGACTTTACAAGACAGACCCAGTTCTACAACGGCAAGGGGCCACGACCTATTATTACAAAACAGGACATAGTTATATTAAGGCGCGCACTCAAGAGGTGGGGGCGCTCGCAGGGCTTGAAAAATCGGGACATTATTTCTTTAATGCTCCAATAGGGCGTGGGTATGATGACGGAATTTTATCAGCGATTTTAATTTTAAAAATGCTCGAACGCAACCCGAACTCTTCTATGGCTGACTTACGTCGTAGCCTCCCAATGACATGGGGCAGCCCGACGATGTCACCTTATTGCGCGGATGAGGTCAAATACGAGGTGGTTGAGCAAGTCGTCGCCGAATACAAGCTTATGGAGGAACAACAACAAACAATTATGGGACAGAACATTACAGAGCTAATAACTGTCAACGGCGTTCGCATAGTTTTAGAAGATGGGACATGGGGCCTCGTACGTGCAAGCTCCAATACGCCTAACCTTGTTGTTGTAGTTGAAAGTCCCACATCTGAAAAAATGAAAATAGGCATGTTTTATGAAATCGAAGCTCGGCTTTCTAAGTATAAGGAAATAGGTGAATACGATCAGAAAATTTAATGAATGCCTAACTGTGTATAATAGACTACTCTTCATTCGATCGCCAAATCACCCCCACTAAAAACATAGCGAATACAGAAACTGCGGGAGTTCTTAAAGGGTAATCCGCAAGACTGTGAGCCGCGACGGCTATTAGCGATATTGTACATAAGCCATAGAGCCGTTTATCTTTTTTTGATCTCCTAACAAGGTAATTATAGGTTAGCCTTGCGAGAAGTCCCAGGGCGGCCATGCAGACTGCAACACCAAAAGCACCAAATTCAAGAAACATTTGGATGTAATCATTATGAGCTTTGTTAGCGAATTTTCTCCATATCACGGTCTTATCTTCATGAAGTTGATAGACGGCTTCGAAACTGCCCGGCCCTGCACCAATTGGCAGGTAAGCTTGGCCAGCTTCAATAGTGGTCGCAAACATAACAGCGCGCGACGTACCATGCCGTGTTTCAAACTCATGTATAAGTTCTTGTGTATACCCCCCAAGTACTAAAAAATCCAAAAGTAACGCAGAACTAAATATTGCGACACCCAATAAAACTACGGGGTAATTAGTCCGCTTTCCTCTACTCATCACAAATGCACTTGCGATGAACACGGCAAAGGCGAGCATATAACCAGCTATTGATCCCGTCAAAACTGTGCCGACCATGATTAAAACAATTAAACTAAACCCCATGCCCCCATGTTGCGGAATCAAAACATTGTAAGTCTTTCTAGACCTGGTGGCCAGCGCCATAAAAACTGCGAAAGGCAAAATCATAACCAGAAAACTGGCCTGATGATTAGCATTGGAAAAAAATCCAGCGGCAAGACCAAAATGAGAATACTCATATAAATAAAAATCCGTATTACCCATTAAAAGCTGTAATAGGCCCAAAACCATTGTGCCTATAGCCAGACTGAAAACTGCATAAAGTGCCCATTTCAACTCCGCCTGTCTCGCGCAAAGCAAGGTTATCAGTATTACAGCAAGAGGCGGCAATAGGTGGAGCATCGAAAGAAAACTCATTTCTGGAGTCAACGAGGCCGGTAAATAAGGTAAGGGCAAGGATAGAATATCAAACCCTTCCTTTGCGATACTGCGTCCTGGTAATGAAGTCCAAATGCCAGGGGGTAGCGGAATAATGTAGAGGCAATAAAGGGTACAGAAAGCGCCTAAAACCCACATTGGAGCTACATTCAAACGCGAAAGTGGTTGCCGGTCCCCGTCCGTAAGTATCCAACCTATCATTAGAATAGAGGTAATATAAAGGAACACTTTATAGTCTAATATATTCTGACTTGTTCCCCCAAATACAATACACAAAACTAAGAGCATACTTAAACGGGCGTTTTGTAAGAAGTTAACTAACATCACCCTTCGCTTTCTTGTCCTAAGCCAGTCACGGAGACTGAAGCCACATTTATAGAAATACGTTTTGAGTATGCGCCAGGAGAACCCCATAATTGTAGCTCAACAAAAGGACAATCAATATCACTTATGCCAATTGGTTCCGTTATTTTAGAACCACTCTGACGTACATCATCAAAAATAAGTTTGCCAAGAATTTTTCTCGAGCCACTACACATGAGTCGCCACTCAAAGTAGGCTTGATCATTGTTATAGTTCCAAGAAGCTTGGGTTGATAAAACTTGGGAGGTATCTAAATCTAATGGAAAAACTTGCCATGCAACTTTTCTAGGTTTCACATCATTAAAAGATACGAACAGCCCACCAGAACCATTACGTTCCGATATATAAGACTTACCATTATTTAAAACCCAGTTAAAGGGTTGAAGGGCTTTTGGCTCTTTAAAGTTAGAATCATAGACGCCTCTTGTATTTTGAACATCGATCAAATTAAGGCTTTGGTTACTTCGCGACAACCAAATGTCATAAGCCACCTGAATTTCTCCTAATTTCACATACGTCTTTATAAGACGCTTCCAAATCCTGGAAAGCATTTCGGTGTCGTTATTATTCTGCGAAAACTGCCTCAAAGAAGTAGAAATACTTTCTATGTTAGCAAGATCCGCTGTATTAATTTCGCGGTTAATAAAGGCGTGCCCCCAAGCGGGTGTATTGAAGAGGTAAGTATCAATTTTCTGGGCACCAACTTTTGTTTTATAAAGATTGGATAAGATAGGATAATAGGACTCCCGATTTTCGGGATCAAGCCGAAGTAGTAAATCTAGTACCGAAATAGCACTAGGTACATCTTTTTCTCTAAGGTGCGCATCGCCTAAAGCTTTTAAGATGTTTTTGTTTCGTGGATTACGTTTATGACCTAAATACAAAAGATTTATTTGATCCCAGTATCCTGTTTTCAGATACGAGGTATACGCTAGCTGCAAAAACACACCGTCATCAATTGGTTTAAGCTTCAAAATATCAGAAGCTTCTTGACGAAGTTTACTATCCTCAAGCCCAATACCTCCAAGCTTAATAAGTTCAGCAAGCTCCAAAAGGCGCTGATCAGCGGTCTTTCTAACCAAGATATGTGGCGTCTTATTAAAACTACTAAATGTTAGAAAAAGCTGACAACATAAAG
>JALZUX010000098.1 GCA_023301405.1 Granulosicoccaceae bacterium
TGATTACATGGCAAACATCATAATGGGTGCAGAGATTTGGCATGGCGCAGGTACATTCACTTCGAATGAGTTTCAGGTTAATTGCGCTTATTGATACCTAAGCTTGACACCATCAAGCATACAAAAACTAAGCCCTTTTCCGCACAGAGGAAAAGGGCTTTTTTACTGGTTTAGTAAACTCTGAACTTGTTCAGTGAAAAGGTGCCTGTACCCCAGAAGGTTTCGGTTCCGATTTCAATTGCACCCATGCAAGTGTTTTGAGCCATTGCCGGTACACCGTTAGCCGGGCCTTCGAAACGCGACCATTCTACAAAAGCATTCCAGTCAAGTACGCCGCTGTTGCTTGGTTGCTTCGCTACAAATGCGACGTATGCCCAACCGAGAGACGGATTGATATAGACATCCCACTCTTGACCACTAAGCGTCACGGTTGTAAGTGGAGTGCCCGGCGTGCGAATGGTTGGTACACCAACCCACACCATTAATTCATATTGCTTGTTGTGTTCTTCGGCTTCACAACTGGTGTGGAAGAATGATTCGAGGGCCACATTGCGTTCGGCGTTACCGGTTTCGCTGAAATCGTATTCTACCCAGAACTGTCGCAGGTTATTTACGCTGGCAGGTAGTCCGGTTTCTGCAACGGTGCCCGACACGTTAAAGCGTGTTTTGCGACCGTAATAGACCTGCGGATAAGACTTTACCGCGTACTCATTGCCTTGGCTGCGTTGCAGCCAATTGTAGTCCCACTTGGCGACATAATTGCCGGGAGAACCTGTTAGTTCGATGCATTGCGACCAATTGTCCGAGTAAGCTTCGCTGGAGTTCCATGGGTTGTTTTGCAGGCGATAGTGTCCGTAGCCGATTTCAAGCCACGGGATGCAAGAACGCTGATTAAGTAGCGGGTTGTCGCTGGTGGCCGTGACACCATTGACTACAGCACAAGTGCGACCGTTTTCGTAACCGAAGCCGTCGTTACCGTCGTCGCTGGCATCCGTCAGGCAAATGGGGTTTCCATTCGAAAAACCGCCCGTAGCAGCTGCTACAGGTGGTGGTGCAGCTGACGGTGATGTGCCGTTACTGGCAGCTGTATCTTGTGTGGCGGAGGTAATGAGGCACGTTTGGCCGTTCTCCCATCCCCACCCATCATTGTCATTATCGGCCTCAAGTGATTCACAGGCTAGAAATGATGTGGAGTTGGAAGGCGTTGCCGGCGAGGCAGTATTAGAGGATTGTGCAGAGATAATGCAACTGCGATGGTTTTCCCAGCCCCAACCGTCTCCGTCTTCGTCGAAGATGCTACTGCTGCACACAGCAGTGCCGTTGTTCGAGCTGCTTGCTGCTGAGTTACTATTAGAGCTGCTTGCAGCAGAGGTTCGGCAGGAGCGTTGGTTTTCCCAGCCCCAACCATCGCCATCGATATCCGATTGTGATGACGAACAGACGGGAGTGTTGTTAGCGGACTGTGAATGAGCATTAGTACTGATTAATCCCATGAAGATACACAGAGCGCTGGTTCGCATTGTTAATCTGGCATGTAAGCGGTAAGTCATATTAAAACTCAGTTGTCGAAAAAATTTTAAAGCATGAACAACTTATGGTAGTAGCTCATTGGCTTTTCACTTGTTGTACGCCTTAACGGTAGGTAAGAGCTTTTGGTTTTACGTTAATAGGTTAATTTTTCGTTAGGTTTGTAAGTGAATGGTTTGATACATTGCCAAGTGATGGTTTTCGTCGCGAAACGAAAATAAAGCGTGATTTTACCTAGCTTTGTATCAATAATGGGCCAATGCGAGCAGCTGTGAAACAGCCGATTCAACCCAGTATTGGACGCCCATTAGGATGCTGTTTTTGCTCTTTCAGTGTTCTTACAAACTGTTCATGTACTTGCTGGGATGAGAAAAAGTGTGATAGGAGTCTCGTTTTAGAGCCTTGGAGTACGTGGTACTCATGTACCTGACTGATTGGAATGACCTCTTAATTTTTATAAAAGTTCTCGCACTTGCACATGGCCGTTGTATCGAAGTGAACCTTAAAAGAAACTTATTATGCCAACGATATCCTCCGTACTGACTGAGACGTCTGCTGGTGTTACCACGATAACGTTGAACCGTCCTGATAATCTAAACGCGTTTAATGTGGTGCAACGGGCTGAATTGCATGATGCCATCATTAAAGCAAATGATGACCTTGATAGTGCTGTGGTCATTATTACTGGCTCTGGAAAAGGTTTTTGTGCGGGGGCTGACCTGGCTGAAAAAATTCCATCAGGTCAGACAGTAGAAGAACGTCTCAATAAAGAATACAAACCTATTCTTATAGGTATCGCCGAATCACAGAAACCATATATTGCGGCGGTAAACGGGGTTGCGGCTGGCATTGGTGCTGCACTGGCGATGGCATGTGATTTAATCGTGATGCAAAGCAACGCTTACTTCTACCAGGCGTTTTCTGCCGTTGGGTTAATACCAGATGGCGGATTGTCGCTACACTTAAGCCAGCAATTGGGTCCGAAGAAAGCGTATGAAGTCATGGTGTTGGGACAAAAAATGTATGCCGATGAATGCCTGCGATTAGGATTGATTAATCGTGTGAGTGATGCTGATAACTTACTTGACAGTACAACGGCACTCGCCCTTGAACTTCGAGCAAGGGCGCCTTTGTCGCTTCGTTACACTAAGGAGGTGATGCGTAAGGTCGCTGGTGAAACACTGGCTAATGCAATTTCAATTGAAGCAGGGATTCAGCTGATTACAAACCAGAGTGAAGACTTTAAAGAAGGTAAAAAGGCTTTTCTTGAAAAAAGAAAAGCCGTGTGGAAAGGTTGCTAGAGAAACTGGTTGACTGGTTTTTTGCTGCAGTGAGCTTACGATCATTGTTGAATAATTTGTATTTATGCGGGTAATTTTCTAACGGATACCTTATTACCCTATGAAGATAGGGTGTTGTGACTATGCAGGGTACATTTGTTTTGCCTAGTTAATCAATGATGGTGGGATTAGGATTTCGCGCGCAACATACACGGGTATTTCAGCACCCACGACACCACCACCGACACGATAGGTGTGCTCTGAATAGTGACTATTTTTCATTATATGTGCGCATTAACAACCAAGCCTGAAACATGATGGCAGAATGAGGGTCATTACTCTTTTAATCAATTAAATGGCTGCCAATGAAATAGGCAATTACTGCTTGATAAAGTTTCCAGTATTTAAGTCCTGCATCGCTTGTTGAATTTCCTGCTGAGTATTCATCACAATAGGTCCATGCCACGCAACCGGTTCTTTGATCGGTCGGCCGGAAACCAACAAAAACCGTAAGCCTTTTTCACCGGCTTGAACGACTACTTCATCCCCTGCACTGAATAGAATCAAACTGCGGTTGCCAGTGGTTTCACGCCGTATAAACTCTTCACCGTTGGGTAGTGTTTTTTCGGTCAATACGCCAATAGGATCTGAGGCGTCGGCGAACATTCCATTGCCTTCAAAAATATAGGCGAATGCCTGTGCATGGGTGTCAACCGGCAGTCTGCATTTTACGTTTGCCGGTATGGTTATATCCAGATAGCAGGGGTTGGCAGCAACGCCTTCGACAGGGCCTGTTTTACCCCAGAAATTACCGCAGATCACGCGGGCTTTGGTGCCGTTGTCAGCGATGACTTCAGGGATTTCTGTCGAGTTAACATCTTGATAGCGTGGTGCGTCCATTTTATGTGCTGATGGCAGGTTGGCCCACAATTGAAAACCATGCATTCGGCCTTGCGTGTCACCCTGCGGCATTTCCTGATGCATGATCCCGCTGCCGGCAGTCATCCATTGGATATCACCAACACCCAAATTGCCTTTGTTGCCTAAACTATCCTGATGCTCGACGTTTCCTGCCAAAATATAGGTGATTGTTTCTATGCCACGATGCGGGTGCCAGGGAAAGCCGGCCTGATAGTCTTGCGGAAAATCATTTCGGAAGTCATCGAGTAGCAGGAACGGGTCGACTTCGTCGGTGTCGCCAAAACCGAAAGCGCGGTGAAGTTTCACCCCGGCACCTTCCATGGTGGGCTTTGCTGTTGTAATTTTTTTTGCAGCTCGTATCGACATGGTAAATATTCCGGTAGGTAGGTGTCAGTCAGAATTAAAGGTTGCTGCCGAAACCCACGGCTGTTAAGGCGTCGATAAATTTTGGCACTTGGTCTATTTGACAGCCTGCTATGTTTATTCTGCCGTTGCCAGCAAGGTAAACTCCGTGATCATCAATCATTTTGTCGACTTGTTCGGGTGTGAGCGGTAACACCGAAAACATGCCCCGTTGTTCTTCAACGAAGCCTAAATTTAAATGACTTCCCTGGGAAGCTATTTCCCGACGCAAAGAGTTTACCCGGCGCACCATAGTATCGAGTTCTGTCTGCCAGTCAGTGCGTAGCGCATCGTTGGCCAGGATAATTCTAACCACGGCGGCACCGTGATCCGGTGGCATAGAATAGATTTTTCGTGCAATTTGTCCAAAGTATGCCTGTGTGCGATTGGCTATTTCAGAGCTTTCTGAAGCCATATACGCGGCACCAACACGATCCCGATACAGGCCGAAATTTTTAGAGCAACTGGCTGCGACTAATGTTTGCGGATTGTGCTCGATTACTAACCGAGTGGCGGTCAGGTCTTTTTCCATGCCGCGTCCCAGGCCGTGGTAGGCAAGATCTATAATGGGCAGTAAGTCTTTTTCTGCACAGAGCTTTGCAATCACCAGCCATTGATCATCGCTCATGTCAGCGCCAGTGGGGTTATGACAGCAACCATGCAGCAAAACGCCATCACCGGGCTGAGCTGAATCAATGTTTTTCAGCATTTGGTCAAACAATATCTGCTGCGTCTCGATATCGAAATAAGCAAAGGTGTTGGTGACTACGCCAGCAGATTCTATTAGCGGTAGGTGGTTGGGCCAGGTGGGTAGGCCAATCCAAAGTTTGCTATGCGGGCGGGCGGTGTTGAACACTTCTGCGGCCAGCCGCAAGGCGCCGCTGCCGCCGGGGGCCTGGGCACCCGCAATGCTGCGTGTTGAGTCTGCAAAAATCAAATCTCCAAGAGATTCAACAAAACCGATATCTCCTGTCAATCCAAGGTAACTTTTGCTGTCTTGATGACTATGCAGTTGCCCCTCTGCTGCTTTAACTGCTGCGAGCACAGGTGTATTGCCATTGCTATCACGGTATACACCAACACCCAGATCAATTTTATCAGGTCGGGTGTCTGCTCGATATCGACCAATAAGCGCTAGAAGCGGGTCAGTTTGCGGGGTAGGAAGGTCAAATTTCAACATAGTGTATTGTTCATAAAGCCTTGATGATATCTGCGTCTTGATGCCAGAGTTGGGCCCTGATTATTGAGTTGCGCCAGTCTTACCGAGGCCGGCTGTAGTATGCCATGAAATTCTGTGTGGGAGTTGAGATCGCTTTTATGGTCGTTCTGCCAAATAAAGTGCATAGGAAATCTTTGGCATTGCATGTCGCTATTTCAAATTGACGTACGTGTCGTTAAACTGATGGGAGGAACCGCGGTGTTATAAAACTCGATGTTTGTCAGTTGATGCAGTAATACAAAGACGTTTACAGTAATGATAAGAGCCGGTGCCGTGTTGAAAAAAGTGATCGATGGGCTTTTGCTTCCGTATCGATGGTTGCGGTTTGGCTCACCGCTTCGCGCAGATGAAACAGCTGTTTTGTTCCCACAGTGTGCATCTCAACTGCCGGCCGGAGGCTGGAATATCCCTCTGCATATCTGGGTGGTTGAGCTCGAGACCGGAACATTATCGCGTCGCATCGGTCATCATGCGCTCCTTGAACTGTTGCAAATAGCTGGTGTCATAGACGATCCTGAAAATAGCGCCGTGTTTAGACAGCGCCTCGATTGGTTTATGGCTGATCGAGAGGTCAACAAACGGCTGAATATTCAAATCGGTGATCAGGTTTTTGTGTCTCCAAGAAGTTCGCCAAGCGGTCACATTAAATTTTCAGTGAACTACCACGGTAACGCACCGGCCGGCAGCACAATTGACTACCAGATATTCCATACCGGAACCAGGCAAGTGAGCGGCCGGATTCAATTAGTGGCCACGCGCGGAGTGTCTGTCATCTCTGATATAGACGACACAATAAAAGTCAGCAACGTTACTGATAAAAGGGCGTTGATTAGGGGGGCGTTTTTTGAAGAGTATAAGCCCACTGGCGGGATGCCGGGTTTGTATAGTCGGTTGGCGGTCCGCGATGTCTGCTTTCACTATGTGTCGTCGTCGCCTTGGCAGTTGTACCCGAGCCTGGCTTCATTATTAAGCAAATTTTACCCTGCGGGGTCGGTGTCACTCAGACACTTTTACATCGCTAACCGAAGCTTTGTTGATTTTTTCCGGCACTCAGAGCGCTATAAGCTCAATGCGATTTCAGATTTGCTCAATCGTTTTCCGCAGCGCAGTTTTATTTTGATCGGTGATAGCGGTGAAAAAGATCCCGAGATCTATACCGAGATAGCCAGCCGATACGCAAGCCAGGTCAAGGCGATTCTCATTCGGCTGGTACCGACGACTCATGATCAACCTGATAATACCCAAAGATGGCATAAGCTTAGGCAAAATTTGACTGACCCCACATGTTTCAGAGTATTTAGCGACCCGGCAACGCTGTTTGATTTCGTAGATACTATTGTTGAGTAACCATTCAGTCCTGTTTGCAGGTTCGTGCATAATGATCCTATGAATATCGTTTTTTGTGAAATTTTAGAGTGCGCTTGTCGCGCGTAGGAAATCAATGTTTGGGGGCGAGTTGGCGCGCAACATACACGGGTATTTGATCACAAACGACACCGCCCATCGACGCGACAGTTGTGCTGCAAGTAGTTACCATTAGTAGGCGAACAGATTACCCTTGACAGTGCGAGGCATCAACCATGAAAAAGAAGTTCAGCGTAGTGGCTAGGCTGCACAGTGTTCGTTACGCGTTAAATGGTTGCTGCGTTTTACTGACTGAAGAACACAACTCGCGGGTTCATGTGGTCGCCGCAGTGGCTGTGGTTATCCTTGCCTTGGTGTTGGGTGCGTCGGTCTCTGATTGGATTGTACTGATATTCGCCATAGCCTTGGTTTGGATTACCGAGGCCCTTAACACCTGTATCGAGAATCTGTGTGATCTTTATTCAACTGAATTTAATCCGCAGATCGGAAAAATCAAAGATATTGCCGCGGCCGCGGTGTTTATTGCCTCCCTGGCGGCGATCATTTGTGGCCTACTAGTGTTTGTGCCATTGGTTTTTTAGATGACCATAGTTGTTTAAAGGGTCCCCTCCTAATGGCAATTTGGCCTATAAGCCGTTTGCACATCTTAT
>JALZUX010000099.1 GCA_023301405.1 Granulosicoccaceae bacterium
TAGCCATCTATTGAAGTCCAGTCGACAAAAATATCACCGGGGTAGTACCGTGTGATGTCATTAACGGTGTCAATATTAAGGTTGTTTGCAGACCACACCCACTCAATAAATTTGTTAGCACCGTGTTCATTGAAGAGCTTGTGAATGTGACGGTATGCTTGCTTGTAAGCATCAGGGGAGTCACTGTATGAATACCAGTTGCCGTTAAACTCGTGTCCAAACCGCAGCAAGATATTCGGTTTAGCACCTTCAGCGTAATTTTTTCGCCAGGCCTTTAAACGATTGCACCATTCAATCAGATAATCATCCCAAAGCCCTGCGGATATTTCAGGAAGTATGTTAACCTCCTTGCGACTCTGATCAATCGGCATCCAGCTAATCATGGGGACCATACCGGCACTGGTGACTTTAGTGGTTTGCCAGTAGAGCTGATCCCAGTTTTCCGTAAACGAAGAAAACAAAGTAATGAAAGACAAATCTTTGTGCAGCTGATCGTTTAGCGAGGAAACATTGTCCAGGTCCCAACCATTGCCCGGCACAAAGGCACCCAGCATCACACTACTGTGCACATTGGTGTACAACGTTGATAAAACCAACAGGACACTTGCACTAAGGTGCTTGCGCATGATGTACCATCCTTGCTTTTAGGGGTTCAGCTTTCTGGAACAGTGATAAGCTAGCGGATGGCGGAATTTCGGCATCATAAAGCAGAACTATAGATGTCAATTTTTTAAGTGTGAATCTGCGTCCCTTTTCGCTCACAAGTGATTGAGCCTAATAACAGAATTTGCATTGCTAAATGTGGTCGGGTCGCAGCCATACAAAGTTATAGTGAAGGTATGTCTGGCTTAAAAAGTAGAGACTGTAGATGTGCCCGACAGACAGTGGTCGGCAGCAAGGTGTCAATTACAGCTTGCTTTATGGCTTATAATAATTTACAGACTTTGCGCAACTTGGGTGTGCTAACCTGTATTATTAACGGGAATTGGCCATTTAGTGTTCGCTCAGTAGTAATAGTGCAAAGCGGGTGACCTGATCGAGTAAGAAGCGTGGCCCGCCATGTGCCGAGCATGTTTAGGCAAGATGTAGCGCGCCCCGTTAATTTTTCTTGGTTTCGTTTGATGGGGGGTAGACACACTGCTTGTTAACTTGAGTAGTCAGGCATTGTGCATGACTTAGAAAACGTGCCTGGCGAACTGGTGCACAATACGCTTTCAAGTACCAGTGGCCCATCAACATTCTTCGCATGGCTAAAGCTTAGTAGTACAGACTGCTGTTGATTCAGCATAGAATCAATGGTGCTACAAACCTGCGGCGCGCAGCTAAATGTTTTATCGCCACGAAGCGAGTACTGCTGATCGCCTATTCGTTTTATACCTTCGTGCCCACCGCGTGCTACATAATGAAAGTCTGTACCGCTTTTTTGGTCGCTGGTACTCAGTACACTCAGTAACCGATACTTTGACCTCATGCCTGCAGATCGCTCTGATTCATCGTTAACTTCAACTAGAATTTTGCTCTCAACACCCCACTGATAATCAAAACCTTCGATCTGGTGATAGAAAAATTTCCACGATCCATCGTCCTCTTTAGCTAGAAGGCAATGCTTGACCCGGGAGCCTTCACATTCGATCTTGTGGTGTTTGATGGTAAATACTTTTTGGTTTGGCAGTGACTGATCAAAGTCGACACGCGACAGTGTGTGGGTAGGTTGTACAGCATTTTCGTTCACAGCGGTGTTGTTCGATTCGCTGTCTGACTGGCTAATAGTGGATGAAGTCAGACCGCATGCACTCAACAAAAGGGAAAAGCCTACAATTGAAATCAGATTCGTGCTGCGCATGTTTGTCACTACCTGCTGAGGTGGAATCAGGGTTATCGCAGATTTTCAATTTCACTGAAGCGAGCCTCACAATCTATGACATTTGCATTGGATTTCAGGTGTTTCAGGCTTTTTTTTCACTGTTTTCTGAGACATTGGTCGCACTTTGTCCGTGGTGTCATATTAATAAAAAGGTTTGGTGGGTATGTGGGTGGCAAGTGAATCTCCGTGGCTATATTTTTTGGTAGGTGCGCTTTGGCTTATCCATGCTACGGGTTCTGCGAATTGTGTTGGGTATTGTTGGCTGTCGGTTAGTTGTGTGGCTACAAATTTACAGTGAAATAATTAACTATCTGCTTTCAATCTCTTCTATCCACTCTCTTAGACTCTCTGGTACCAGAAGCCTATACTTCGCCCGGGTAATACTTATATATAAAGTCGAACAAAACTCTGCATGATAGCGTGACGTTGATCCATGAAATATATCAGGGGTCAGCATGACGCTATCGAACTCATGGTTTAGTGTGTCTGCGACCAGGCCCAATGCCAACGTACAGGGCTGCTTGTTGTTTAGCTTGCTTAGTGTTTGTTGCCAGTCTTTGAAGTTGAAGCCTCTTTCAAGCATTCGATTAATGCGCTGAAAGCCCGGGTTTTTTCGGTTGTGTTTTTCTGCATTGTTCCACGCTGCGAAGCGAAATAATTCAGGGTGTCTTGCTCTTGATCCGATGTTGTAGAGCTCTATACAATCTTGAACAAACATGTCCAATTTTTTGGTGTCGCTTAGCAATTGAATGTTTGCATTGTTCACAGCAATCCTTTGCGCCCATTCAAACAGTCCCCACATATCGTTGACCAATATGACCGCTGAGCTATTCGGCACTTTTGCTGTTTTGTAGTATTTGATCTCTATTCGGCTGTTTTTATTGCCGTGAAATGGCGCTTTTGATATTCCGGGGTGTACTGTGATGATGGGATTGACGATGGTTTCAATCTGGCTGCCTGAGCGCACAGAGTGGGATAGTTCACGTTGGCGTACTTGTTCAGGTAGTTGCGGTGCAGCGCCTTTTAGTCGTTGATATTCATCGCCCAGAGTTAGTAGCGCTTGTGGACTGTCGTTAAGAATTTGCAGTACCGATTTCGGTAGGTTGTGGCACTCATCCAGTAAAACATGTGTATAGCTAGGCGAAATTTTACATCGGTTGATGGCTGCCCATTTAATGATATGAAAACCGCGAACCTGGGGGTTTAACTGACCGGTCTTTGGTGATTGATACAGTGCCCATAACTTGTTGGTGTACTGGCAGGTGACGCTTCGTGTTGTCTGGTCGAACGTCAATTGGTAGCGTTGTGGTATGTGCTTGTCTGTAATTTCATCGTTGTCGCTCTGGCAAAAATTGAACAAAGTTCCGCGAACGGCAGCTATGATTTGAAGCGCACTAAAACCGCCGCCGCTACTGACTTCAAGCAGCTTTATTAACTGGTTGTCAGGGATCGTCGCTCTGGAAGTATCGATACGCCCAAAATTATTGTTGGTGTGGTGTGTCAGGTCACGATGCAGAATTTGTTGTGCCATTCCGCTGAAAGTGTTGCGATGCACCTTCGGGCTGATTTCTGCTTTGGACGTTAAGGCATTAAGTTGGCTTTTAGTGTGAGCAAGCACTAGCACGCGTGCGCTTGATTGCTCGAGCATATTCAATATGGCAATAATAAATGTTGATTTTCCGGTGCCGGCATAACCTTGAACATGCGTTTGTTCATGGCTTTGGGCTTCGAACTCCCGGTACAGCCTGTTTTGCTCTGCGGTCAGATAAGACACGCGATTTTCCCGCAAATGTATTTTTACTGCACCATCGGTAAAGGTTTTGTTTTGTTTGTCTTTAAAGCTGTAGTCCCAACTGCCATCTGATTGTAGATATTCACCCAGTGCTATCGTGCTGTCATCAAGTTGGGAAATGTTGAAATCAGTAAGCAGGGTTTGACCATTACTGATCGCTGACTTACTGAGGAGTGAATGAGTGCTGTCTATGTAGGATTGCAGGCCCGATTGCTGAACTTGACTGTGTCCAATGTCTATGGCCTGTGCGAAAAACTGTTCAGGGTGTTGGCCGCGATTCAGCTTGATTTCGGGCAGGCGCGTGATTAGAAACAGTGAGGTGTATTCAGCCAGTGACAGGCTCTGGAGTTTGTATTCCAGGTCTGTGGTGTCACAAACAAGCTGATTCAATGTATTTTCGCTGAG
>JALZUX010000100.1 GCA_023301405.1 Granulosicoccaceae bacterium
GCGCAGCTGTCTTCAGTTGCACAGTCTGTACTGGATAATGTCGCAGTTACATTGTCAAAATGCCCACAGGTGCCGGTTATCATTTCGGCGCACACGGACAGTCAAGGCTCTGAAAGAATCAACCAAATATTGTCTCAACGCCGTGCGTGGGCCGTTATAAACTACCTCAGAGGTATTGATATCGATCTTTATCGATTAATACCACGCGCGTTTGGAGAAGCTATGCCAATTGATAGCAACGATACACCCGAGGGCAGAAGAAATAATCGAAGAGTTGAAGTTATCAGCCGGCAATAGCCCGAGCGCGAGAGTCGTTCAAAAGCGGGTTTCTGAACGAAACCAATCTATATCAACTTCGGGCTTCACATCTCGGCTGACCAAACTCGACACATGGCAGAGCACGCTTCTCGCTTGCTTAAGCGGCGGCAAATCCCCATGTATAATACAAACCAGGTGTTCAAACCTTACCGTCGACTACGCCCTAAGCGATCAGGTGGCATCAAATGAACACTACTCGCTAACAAAGAAAAGCCCACGCGTTGCCCCAAGGCTAATTCATTTCGATCGGCCACATGAGAGGGCACTAAAAAATACACCGGTGGTCGACCAACCTTGCCGAGCTGCGCTGCCACCAATTTGCTATCACCCATCGATAGCAACTCAGAGATTGTGCCGGCGAGCGGGTTCTCCCGGTCACCACGACTTGGTCGGTCGCGACGATGCATCACAATATGCGTTTGCGGTATGCACCAATGTACTGCCTGACCATTTTTGAAACCGTTAAGCCGTTCAACCTCAAGCCGATGGCCTCGCCACTCTACTACGCCACCACCGGTGTGATTTTCTTCCAATACAGTACCGCGAAATACATTCTTAAAACCCACCAGCCTTGCCACCAACACCGACACCGGTCGTGAAATAACGTTATCTACCGGCCCGCTTTGCAGCGTTGCTCCGTGGGACAACATGCATAGTTTATCAGCCAGTACAATTGCTTCATCAAGATCATGGGTTACCAGCACGGTTGGAATAGAAAGCTCAGCCCTTAACATGGCTAACTCCCGGTACAAGCGTTCACGGGTAGCACGGTCAACTGCCGAAAACGGTTCATCAAGTAGTAATACCGCAGGCTCTCTGGCAAGCGCTCGGGCCAGTCCTACCCGTTGTTGCTGCCCACCGGAAAGCTCACTGGGACGGCGATTTTCCAAACCTTGCAGGTTTACTTTGGCCAACCAGTAACACGCTTTTTCCTGCCGTTGCCTGGCAGGTAAATGCCTGCATGCCTGCTCGACATTCTGCTGTGCGGTCAAATGAGGAAAAAGTGCATACTGCTGAAAGACAAACCCTACTCGACGTTGTTGCGCTTTGAGTGAAATATTATCGTTAGTATCGAGCCAGACCTGCGGACCGCATTGCACAACGCCGGACTCCGGCTGCATCAAACCCGCTATAATACGCAGCAAAGTTGATTTTCCGGCACCGGACGGCCCAACCAAAGCAAGCAGTTCACCGGCATTGCACTGCAGATGTGCATCAAGAGGTATCGGGTGTGTTTGCTTTGCTTGAAGCGTTAAATTGCCAGACTGAGCATTGCTAGTCACGCTTTTTCATCAACCGTGGTGACGCGTTGTGACATTAAGAATGTACCAGCCCACTTACAAAATCTGTTGTAAAGCACGCTTCGCCATAACCCCGATCAAGTGTGCGCGATACTCGGCACTGGCATGGATATCTTCGTTAAAATCATCGGCATCAACGGTTATATTTTCTATTGCCCCTACAGAAAAAGACTCTAACAATGCTTGCTCCATTTCAGTAACACGAAACACGCTACCCGCAGCGCCGGTTACTGCAACACGAATATCCTTACCGCCTTCATAGATCGCGATAAAAACCCCGACAACAGGATAACGCGAAGCGGGGTTAGGAAATTTCTGATAAGCCGCTTTTTCGGGAATAGGGAAACTGACGCTGGTTATAATTTCATGCTCTTCAAGCTCTGTTTCAAACAAGTCGATAAAAAAATCATCAGCCGCAATTGAACGTTGATTGGTCTGAATGGTAGCCCCTAACCCGACAACTGCCGCCGGGTAATCAGAAGCCGGATCTGCATTCGCCACCGACCCACCTAGCGTACCGCGATTTCGTACCTGCGGATCACCAATCACTCCGGCAAGTGCGGCAAGTGCCGGAATGTGTTTTTTCACTAATGCAGAGTGCTCTACGTTGGCATGGCACGTCATCGCACCAATAACAATATTACTGTCCTGCTTTTCAATACCGACCATCGAAGTAAGTCCACCCAGATCAATCAGGGTATCCGGGGCCGCCAATCGCTGTTTCATGGTGGGCAATAAAGTCATTCCCCCCGCCAACAACTTGCCATCATCAGATTGGCCCAGCACGGTTAACGCATCTTCAATTGATTCTGCTTTGTGGTAGCTAAATTCATACATGACAAATGACCAACTTTTGTTTG
Source organism: Granulosicoccaceae bacterium (assembly GCA_023301405.1). Taxonomy (GTDB): domain Bacteria; phylum Pseudomonadota; class Gammaproteobacteria; order Granulosicoccales; family Granulosicoccaceae. The sequence continues at coordinate 2,480 of JALZUX010000100.1, forward strand.
TGTTTAATGACGCAGGTATTCAACGCGTGTTAATTCTTGCAAGTCAATGATGGTGTCGACTGTGCTATTCGGGCAGTGCAACTCAGGCAATCTTCATGGCTTTAGCGCCTGCTTGAATTGATTTGACGATATTATGATAGCCGGTGCAACGACAGAGGTTACCTTCCAACCACTCACGAATCTGGGTTTCATCAGGATCAGAGTTTTCACTCACCAACCCCAGTGCGCTCATCACCATACCGGGCGTACAGAACCCGCATTGCAACCCATGGTGTTGGCGAAACGCTTCTTGCATCGGGTGTAGTTGCTCACCAGTTGCCAGACCCTCGATAGTAGTTACTTCAGCACTTTCAAGCTGTACCGCCAACACGCTACAACTTTTCACTGACTTGCCATTCACATGCACCACACAAGCGCCGCACTGACTGGTATCACATCCGCTGTGCGTGCCGGTCAATCGCAAATGCTCCCGTAGAAAATCCACCAGCAACAAGCGTGGTTCAACGGAAGCTGACACTGCCTCACCGTTTACCTTCATAGAAATGTTTTGCAACATGGGTTTCCAGCTATCTATTGATCTTAACCGGCAGTTGACACAACACACCGCCACCAACCAGTTTAGCGACTTCCGTACAGGAAGTCAGGCCAAATCGATTCTATCCACCTTACCCGACTACCACCAACAACGCGAAGCGATTGCTATAGCTCTGGATGCTTGGTCAGTGTTGAATTCATCAAGGGAATCAGAGCGCGCCATGGGTGGCGCGAAGCAAGCCGATCACTTACAGCAGGAAGCATGGACACCTGTTTGCGTGACCTTGTGGGAACATCAAATTCAAAACTGCTTTGGTCTCAAAGGGGCCTTTGCCTAACGCGCTGACCTCTGAAAAACTGTTGCTGCTGAATACAGCGCCACAATAGTGCGATAATCCAACGCATGTAATTTCAAAATACGAGCTTTCAACCCTTATGTTTGACCTGGAAGGCATCACAGTAGTAAGCCTTGAACAAGCAGTCGCCGCCCCCTACGCATCAGGCCGCCTTGCTCAAGCTGGCGCCCGAGTCATCAAAATTGAACGGCACGATGGTGATTTTGCTCGCAAATATGATTCACTGGTCAACGGCGAAAGTGCCTATTTTGTCTGGCTGAACCATGGCAAGCAGTCGGTCCGAATGAACCTCAAAGAAAACGCCGACAAAGCACTCCTACACAACATGCTGGCCGAAGCCGATGTCTTTATCCAAAACCTGGCGCCCGGCGCTGCTGATCGCCTGGGTGTCGGGGCAACGACGCTCCACAAGCAGTATCCAGCGCTGATCACTTGCTCTATCTCGGGGTATGGAGAGAGCGGGCCTTACAAAAACCAAAAAGCCTACGACCTATTAGTTCAGGCAGAGTCAGGGTTGTGTGCGATCAATGGCACCAGTGACGGGCCTGCCAGGGTTGGGGTGTCAGTTTGTGATATCGCGGCTGGTATGTCTGCCCATCAGGCCATACTGCAGGGACTCTTTGCGCGTGAACGCAGCAAAGCCAAAAGCACCGGAAAAGGCACTGG
>JALZUX010000101.1 GCA_023301405.1 Granulosicoccaceae bacterium
CTGGCGTTTTGGCTGAATACCTTGCAGTGCATGCATCCCAAGTACTACAACCCGGTAAATAAAATATTATCTCGCTGGGACTTTTCGCAACTGGTTAAAGACGAAGAAATTTACGGTATCGCTCGTGAAGACGGTGGCAACGGCACTATCAAATCACTTCAACAAGGAAGGCTAGGATACGAACAATACGCGGGGAAAATAGTCGAATCCCTTGGCTTTAGTGCAACCGTCGCAGCAAGCTATACGAATAAATATCGGGCGAACACGGAAATAATGGAAATTCTCATCGCCCATGACAATAGAGACCCAAGACTCTATGGGATTAATAATTTCGTGGTCACCGACTCGTACACGCTTGATGCAATGGAGCTTGGCCTCGACGAGGAAAACACCCCGCTATTAAAAAACATTTACCAACTGCAGAAGAAACGGTGGCAGGAAACAGGCATACCCACAGCCATTTCAGACGACAACATCAATCAGTCTCCGTATTATTTGTACAACACGATTTTCAGCGCTGGCCTAACCTTCACTACTACTACAGACACAGGTGTGACTTACAACAACCTGAAAACGATATCTACCAAATCAGCGTTCTCATTAGCAACGCTGTTTCCCGAAGATGACTACAGCGACATATTGATGTCGGCCATTGAGAGCGCCTACGACCCCAAGCTGGGTTGGTATTCCGGCGTTTATGAAGATGGCGGATACAACGACGCAATCACAGCCCACACAAATGGTGTAATCCTTGGGGCTCTGCTCTATAAAAAGTATGGCGCCCTCCTTCCGCACTGCGAAGCTATCGCACGAAAGGTGAAAATTGAATCTTCAGTACTTTCTGCCGTAGACCATTAGCAACGAACACTGCTTAAGGACACCTGCGCCGACGCCTCATCACTTCGATTGGCCTGCCGTGCGCGGAATAGCTTTTGATACTACACGGGCGCAGATTAAACCTAAATGACTCTGCCATGCAATGCCGGACGCAGCCGTCAGTGCAACGCAGAAGCATCGTCGTGCGAGTGGCAATTCAACTACAAAGGATCATCCCCCTTGCTTTGCTTGCCAGCTTCGGATCAATCAGCCATTCATCCGAAGGCAGTAATACCCCCCCGCTGTTAGAGACTGCACAAACCTTACAATGTGCGGCAAATCACAACTCCGCTAACGACATACTAAAACAACTAAAAGCAAGTACCATCCCTGATTTGCAAGTACCAAACGAATGGATTGGCACTGATCACAACCCGGGAATTCACGCCGCGACTTTCGACATCATAATTGATGTCATTTTAGGCAACATAGCGCGATTTCCACAGACAACACAGTTGGCAGAATCAATCTTATTAGGCTGGAACTATTGCGCCGTGCATCATTCAGGCAAGTACTTCGACCTATCCGTTAATGACGGTCAACTTACACGAACACAGGCAAATGAAGACGCCCCCCTTCAGTGGAGTGGATTTAAACAACTAGGCGTATCTCGCAACGACCACCAGCGATATATCCCGAAGGCGTTTAGTAACACGCAAAGAACTATGCGCCAACAACTGGTGTACAACTGGTGGAAAATCCAACGTAGTCAGTGCCTGCCACATCCGGGCAACGGTGACCTGTACTACCAGAAAACCCTTTTTGGACCCAGCAAAATTTCAAGCAAACTTGAACAAAAGAGCGCGGACTACCCTTACACATGGCCTCAAGAATGCGCCTTGCAACACACCCTAGAAGAGCACCAGATACAATCTACCGAATCAACTCAAAAGAAAGTAAAGCAAATACAGAAAGACGGAAAATCACTACCACAAGATTTGAATCACAAGCCAGTGCAACTGAAGTCCGATACTGCACTACCAGCAGTTGCACAACGTGAAGCGGCTCGCGCAAAAATAACAGAACAGGCCCGCGCCCATATTCATCGACAGACACTTGAAAAACAAACCATTGAGCTAGAGGCCGCACAGATGCAGCTGGCTGAACGTGAATACGAATTAGCGCAGCAAATTAACAATCCAACTCCGGCGACCACCACAGAACCAGCTGATGCCCGCAATGAATCAAAAAATTACACCTTGAAAGAGCCTATGGCCGAACCAGCAAAGCAAGTGACCTTTACAACCCGAAGAAAGCCTTCCACGACTTACCTCAAAAACCTTATTGAAGCCGAACCTGCCATGGCCGCAGCCATTGACCCGACCAAACAAACTTCTGGAGAGAATCTGCAATCAACACCCCCTCTAAGTACAAGTACTGCATTCCCAAGCGGGTCTGTACCACCATTCGTTAATCAACAATCAGGCTTCAAAGATCGTAAGTACCATGGCATCTCAGGCAGCTTCGCTCTAAGCAACAACCAAATCAATTCAGGCAACGACGGATGGTCTGTCACAGCAAACTTTGGCTACAAACCTATACGCTCAAACTACTTCTTCGCACGAGGCGGATTAACCCTGAACACCAATGAATCAGAACCAACATACTACTGGGGTCTAGGTTACAACGATTGGCACACAGGGACCTGGGCATTCGAACTTAATCACTGGGGGCCACTCGAACCCGGGGACGGCTTACAACTGAAAAATGCGGTGGCCTCCTTAAGCTACAAATTCGACTCTTTGCTTTTAAAGAAAAACGGCCTTTCAAGCTCCTTTTCCGTCAGCGGAGGTGCGAATAACGCGCCTACAGCCACTCTTGCAGGCTCCTGGACACCGAAAGCAAACTGGTTCGTGAGAACATTGGTTACCCAACCTCTTGAGGGAGGGCCCACCACATGGGCGTATGGCTTCGGCTACAGCGACTGGAGGGAAAAGACTTGGGCGCTTGAGTACAACAACTGGGGCACAAACGAGGTCTTTGATTTAAATTTCCGTGAAAACGCCTTAGTCACGCTAAGCTGGAAGTGGGGATTTTAAAAATTTCAATCTGTGGAACTATCAACATAACAGCTTTAATAACAAAAGATCTCATGCCGCTAGCTTTCCCACTGGGAAGTTAATAAACGGAGCTAGAAAATGTTGTTTCCAACGGTTATTCGTACCTACTGCCTGTTGGCCTGCACACTAGTGTCCGGAGTTGCTACCAGCTCAGAAGCAAGATACTACCCACCGCCAAGCACATTGCCATTCGAAATTGGAACAGAGCAATTTCATGAAGACTATTTATCTCTACGAGGCCTAGAGGGTTTGCATATCGATCTATCCGCGGTTTTAACAACCGGGCAAGACGAAGGAATTATTATCCCTGAAACCTTAGAGCAACAGGTTCGCGACAAGATAGAATCGGCCGGGCTGTTTCATCTCAGTAAAGAGGAAATGCAAGTAACACCGGGCCAACCAATGATGAACCTTTGGCCTAATTATACAGGTGCCAAGACCACCAAAGACAACCAATCCGACCCTGAGGATGCCAACGCCTGTGCAATTCCAGACAACTGCACGAACTCACTGTGGGTAGGATTTAGCCAGGCCGCATCACTACTCAGACAACCGGAAAATCTATACCGACTAAACACCTGGGGAGATGGCGATGACTCTCAGCAATGCATCGACCGCGGTGAATGGATGGCAGAGGCGGTACTTCGAAAGGTAGATTTTTTTATCGCCGCCTACTTAAAAGCACAACAAGATCTAGCACCAGTTGTTGTCGCCAAGACTTCAGATATACCTGAACTTTGCTCGCAATCGTGGCTGACGCATTTAAATGTCTTTGCAACGAACGAATCAACCATCAATGAACATGTAAAACCTATATTCGATCGAATGATTACTGTGGCCGAGCGCTGCAATAATTATAACTACATCATTGAAACTCATGCAGATCAAAGAGCAGGCCCGTCGTACAACAAAATTTTGACCGACGCGCGCGCACGGTCTATCAAGGACTATCTGCTGTCCAAAGGTATGGCTTATGAACGATTAAAAATGCGGCCTCTTGGTGAATCCGCACCAATCACACAGGGATCAACTACAGCAGATCACGCAAAAAACAGTCGATTAATAATAAGGCCGGCAAAGCTGCTGGAATTCCAGAACACCGAGCTTGACTACTAATGCAGCGCTTTAAGAAAAATGCACATTTTAAAGGGCATGGATAAAGGCAAACAACAAATTCTCGTTAGCACCCTTTACTTGAAACAAAACAATAAAACCACCCACAGCAGTAATTTTACACAACAATACCGTTAATTTTTCGGCCGGTATTGCTCCTTCAATGTCGTTCGATAACTTAGCGCTTCACGCAGATGATCCGCTTCAATCGTTGGGCTCGCTGCGATATCAGCAATAGTTCGAGCAACTTTCAAAGTACGATGAATAGCACGCGCGGACAAATTAAATTTGTCTAGCGCCGCTGCCAACCACTCATGCTGCTCCTCTTTTAACACACAATGATTCTCTACTTGCTTCGACGTCATTTGTGCGTTTGACCTTCCAATCCGCTCAAGCTGTCTGTTGTGCGCCTCAATCACCCGTCGCCGAACGACCGCTGAACTTTCACCAAGCTTTGCATCGCCCCGCAACAACGCGTACTCAATTCGATGCACAGATATTTGGATATCCACTCTGTCCAACAGCGGACCCGATACCCGGGATTGATAGCGCGATATTAAATCCGGACCACAGCGACAAGGCTCTTTGTTATCGCCGTAATAACCACAGGGACAAGGATTCATCGCCGCCACTAATTGTATACGCGCAGGAAAATCTGCCTGCTGCCCTGCGCGCGAAATAGTTATCTCCCCGTTTTCCAGCGGCTCTCTTAGCACATCCAGAACTGATCTTGGAAACTCGGGAAATTCATCAAGAAACAAAACCCCGTTGTGCGCCAGCGATACCTCACCAGGTTTTGGCTGACCGCCACCACCGACCAAAGCCACCCCTGAAGCGGTATGATGCGGCGCGCGATAAGGCCTTCTTCTCCAGCGATTAATGTCGAGCCCGGCCCCACTGATTGATGCAACTGAGGCAGTTTCCAAAGACTCTTTCAATGTCATTGGCGGCAATATACCGGGCAAACGGCTTGCAAGCATTGACTTTCCTGTGCCAGGCGGCCCTACCAATAGTAAGTTGTGCCCGCCAGTTGCCGCCACCTCAAGTGCACGTCGCGCCTGATGCTGACCGCGTACATCTGCCAGGTCAAGCACGCCCTCTTCAGATTGCTGTGAGTTCACATAAGGCACTTGCAGCAGCTTTTCAAATTCCTCTGCCGATGCCAGATGGTTGCAAAGCTCCAGCAGCGAACCACATGAAAATACCTTGCACCGCTCCGCCAAACTCGCCTCACGAGCGTTCGCGTGCGGCACGACAAGGGCGCGACCAACGCTTTGCGCCGCTATCGCTGTTGGCAATGCTCCATCGACACGCCTCAGCTCCCCGCTTAGTGCTAGCTCACCGATAAACTCGACATCAACCAGACTGCCTGGATCTATTTGCGCCGATGCAGCCAACAAACCGAGCGCTATTGGCAAGTCGAAGCGACCGCCTGACTTGGGCAAATCTGCCGGAGCAAGACTCACTGTTATGCGACGCGGCGGAAACTCAAACCCCGAGTTTAGCAGCGCAGCACGAACTCGATCTTTACTCTCGCGTACTGCGGTTTCCGGCATCCCAACAATTGATAAAGAAGGCAACCCACCGGCCAAATGCGTCTCGACCGCAACAGGCACCGCAGTTACACCAACAAGGGCACGACTATTAACTACTGATAAATTCAAACTACTTACTTCTTTAACTTCGAACGTTTAAAACAACCAACCTACAGGGCGCATCACCAGAAGCTCATCCGGGAACGGTGATACATTACAGTCGAGGTCTTTTGGCAATCTATACAATCGATCTCGCTACAGGAAGAACCACTGATCACCCCTATTGATCGACATACTTGCCTAAAATCTCCCACCCTCACTACGACCCTAGTTCCCGGACAGCCACCCAGCTCGGCAGGCAACTTGGCAGTCAATCCTTTGGGCTAGCCAACTCTTGCTCTTCTATAACTTTCTCTAGACGATCCAGCTTTTCCCGGGTGCGCTGTAGCAATGTGGCTTGGATATCAAACTCTTCCCGAGTGACCAGATCCATCTTGCCCAATGCTGATTGAACAGCACCGCGCGCGTTTTTCTCAAAATCGGCTTTGAGTTCCGCAGCTCCAGGCGGCAACACCTGCCCCAGCCTACCCACCAATTCGTCAAGCGCACCCAGTTTTTTCATTGTGTTATCCAAATTCAATTTATGTGACGATCATATCTCACTGATCAAGTTTTTTATCAATCTATTAGTCAAACCCACCAATTAAAGCAACTGCACCATGATAAAACATCAC
>JALZUX010000102.1 GCA_023301405.1 Granulosicoccaceae bacterium
ACGGCTATTGGCTTGTTTAAAAAGCGACCAAATGTTTCTATGACTGGCATTTTAGCTGAATTACCCGCCACCGCCATTTGCTCGAGAAAATAGGGAGCCATCAGTGCGACAAACTCGTTGCGTCCATCTAACTCACGGTCATACGGTACGTGCAACATGATATCAGCCGCCTTGCGATGGACTAAGTCCCCTTTCCACAAGTTATTGCGTAGATCATCGTCAACGTTTTCATCAGCACCGCGCACTAAGAACCGTATTTCAACGCCCAGATTGTCAGCCAGTAGCCGGGCAATATCGGCGTCGATACCAAGGACTTCACCGTCGGTTTCCCATGAATACGGTGCGTAGTCGCTGTACAACGACACCGTGATAAAACCACTTTCAATGACTTCGTCGATCGGGCGCGCCTGCCCTACCAGCGGCAGTAACAGAGCAAGTAGAACCGCTGGCAGATTTTTCATCATTCGGGTTTTGGACGGGTTTCAATATAAGAACGAATAGCCCACATTGCTTCTTGACTTAGCAATGACTCGAACTGCGGCATTTTGTACGCGCCGTTTTGGCTGTAACCATTGCGAACCCGCTCAAGGTACCATTCATCACCTAGAACACCATCTTCAAGTAGGCGAAGGTCAGGGGCTATGCCTCCGGAAATCGCTTGCAGCCCGTGGCATCGCGCGCAATTTTGACTGTAGCCGGATGACCCGATCTCTATGGCCAGATCATACTGCTCGCCACCAACCAGGCGGTAGGGGTTTTCTTCAAGGTAGTCTTCACCGAGTTCATCGAGTCCTTCGGTGTCGACCGCTTGTGGCGTGACATCACCATGGCTATGGCTGGTGCCAACCACAACAAATTGGGCAGCGCCAGCCACCAGCGCGGCGGCTGCAAGCGTTTTTAGTGAAGATTGAACGTTAATTTTCATTCAGTTTTCTCATGAGTGTGTATAAAAATTTCACTACTGATTGTTTAGGTATTCTAGCTCTATCACCCAGTTGCAGTATACCAACCAGCCCTGCTAACGGAAAGAAACAGAATCATAGTGGCGAATCTACCAATAGACGGTCTGTTTTCAGCGCTGTCTTGTCTGGCAGTTTGCTAAGTAGCTGCTCGCTTAATTGATCTATGGTTCGACGATCACGGGCCTTGCGATCAACCTGCACGTCATATTCATAAATAATCTGCGAGGGCGCTTCAGAATAAAGCAGAATACGATCTGATAATTCAATGGCTTCACGCAAATTGTGAGTCACCATTAACGCCGTGCATGACCGGGCTGACCAGACCCTCGCCAACAACCGACGCAGGCGAGTGGCGGTTTCTTCGTCTAGTGATACAAATGGTTCGTCAAGTATCAGCACCGACGGCTCAACAGCAAAAGCCCGCGCAAGCCCGACTCGACGGGCTAACCCGAGTGATAACTCATTAGGGAAAAACGACCGGTGCTCTGTTAATCCCAACTCTTCGAATAATTGATCAAGTGACGCCTCACTGATAGGTTTATCGAGTGCTAACCTAACATTCTGGTCAACCGTTCTCCACGGCAGTAACCGTGGTTCCTGGAACACTGCCGCCATTTTATGGGTTATTTGATCGACCCGATTACCTGCCACACTAATGGCCCCCTGATACGATGTTTCAAGCCCAAGAATGCAACGCAGCGTGGTGGTCTTACCGCAACCTGACGGCCCGACAATACTGGTAAACGAATTAGCGCCACATTGAAAGCGTAAATCTCTTAGTGCTTCAAGCGTGCTGCCTTCGGCAGATTCAAACACCATTGATTTTATATCGACGTCAAGCATGGCTTTTGCGCCACCGTCGTGAATGATTTTCAAGCGGCTGCAGTACCACGTACTCAACCACCAGCATCACCGCCACAAACACCAATGTGTAGGCCAGTATTGTTGCTACATCAAACAATTGAAAATACAGGTGAATCTGAAAGCCTACGCCATTAGAGCGCCCCAACAGTTCAACCACTAGAACAATTTTCCAGATCAATGAAATACCAGATCGAGTCGCCGCCGCTATGTACGGTTGCAATTGCGGTAAAATGACATGGCGAAGCATTTTTAAACGCGAAAACTTGAACACCCGGCCCATCTCTGCAAAAGCGGGATCAAGCGCTTTGGCACCTTCCCTGACAGTTACGATGACATTAGGAATTTTATTGAGTGCCACTGCCCCGATCGCGGCGACCTCATTTAACCCGAACCAGATAAAGCTTAAAACAATAATCACCAGCGCCGGGATATTCAAAAACAAAATCACCCACGGATCAAAAAAGTGATTAAGTTTGCGGTTAGTGCCTAGCAGTAGCCCAATGGCTGAACCAATCACCATCGCGACAATAAATGCCGCCAGTACCCGTAACAAGGTGGCACTCATGTGAAAAAATAATTCGCCACTGCGGGCTTCTGTAAAAATAGCACTAGCCACTTGCCACGGTGACGGCAGGGAGCGGCTTTGCGCGTACCAGGCAAACACCGCCCACAAAATAATAAGGCCCGCCAGTGACAAAAACCACACCGGCGCTCTGAAGCTTGTTTGTAGCTTCATGCCTTCAAGCTATTGGAAACAGCTCGGTAACAGAGGCCAACATTTAGTTTGCCTTAACCAACTCTGGCCAATAGGTGCCTTCAGCCATAACAGGAGAATCTCCAACCAGTTTCTTTCCCCCTAACTCTGCAAGCACTTTATAAAGCTTACCGGCATCGTTGATTTCATCGGCCACCGGGCGACTGGGAATACCTTCCCGAAAGCGATCGCGTAACGTGGTTAATGCCGCACCTTTGTCTTTGATGGCGCCACTTTCACCAAGACGGCTCCATTCTTCATCTGAATCATTCATCAGTTGCTTGGTTTCTTTGGAGGCTTTAATAAAACCAGCGGCGGCTTCAGGATTAGCTTCGGCCCATGCATCTGAAAACACATAGCCAATAGCAGACACAGGC
>JALZUX010000103.1 GCA_023301405.1 Granulosicoccaceae bacterium
CTCCTAGGCTCGGCGGGCGCGAATAGTGGCCTTAAGGCTGCGAACTCTTTTGATGAGCCTTCCCAGGTGATTCCTGTCCGTTACAGCCAGATTGAACGTCAAGATGGTTATTTTATCGCTGTTACGCTCAAAACGAATATCCTCAATGTTGGTGTCCATTTCAGACATTACATTTGCTACTTTCGCAAGCGCACCGGGAACATCATTAATCTCTACCTGCACCTGAGTCTTAAACCCGGTACTGATATCAGTACCCCAAACCACCGCAACCCATTCTCTGGATCGACGTCGTTGTCGGGAAGCGTTCTGACAATTGGCGCGGTGGACCAACACGCCTTTTCCAGCGGTAATCATGCCGTGAATATTGTCTCCTGGTATTGGCATACAGCACTTGGCTAGTGAGATTATCGCTTCTTCACCCCCTTGCACTACTAACGGCCCGGGATCTGCGGTGCCCGCCATTTTTAGAGGCTGCTCTATTTCAATTGAACGATCGCCCTCGTTCAACAACCAGGCGGCCACCATACTCGGAATATGGTTGCCTAGACCAACCTCGAAGTACAAGGTATCTAGATCAGGCAAATTCATTTGCTTCAACAACACATCAATTGAAGCTTGATCAACATCTTCAATTTGCGTTTCGTACCGCTTGAGGCCACGGCCCACCAACTGTTTGCCAAAACCGATGGTCTGGTCAGTACTCTGACTTTTAAGGAAGTTACGTATCGTGTTACGGGCCTTAGGGGTGACAACAAAGTTCAGCCAGTAGGCATTTGGTCGCTGCTCGTCAGAGCAGATTATTTCGACGGTCTGCCCAGATTCAAGCAGTGCGCTTAGAGGTGCTAATTTGCGATCTATCTTGGCCGTGTGGCAACGATTACCGATATCAGAATGCACCGCATAGGCAAAATCAACGGCTGTTGCCCCCTGCGGAAGACGATAGATATCCCCCATCGGTGAAAAGACAAATATCTCAAACGGGAATAAATCTACTTTAACATTTTCATAGAACTCAAGCGTGTCAACGCTGGTTTCCTGCATATCAACAAGGTTTGCCAACCATTGATGTGCACGCTGCTGAGCGCTACTTGCCTGGCCTTCTTTGTACATCCAATGTGCAGCCACTCCGGTTTCTGCAAAAGTGTTCATTTCTTCTGTTCTGATCTGCACCTCAATCGGCACGGCCGCTGGACTGAACAAAACCGTATGCAGTGATTGATAGCCATTGCTCTTGGGAATGGCGATGTAATCTTTCACCTGCTTAGGCAGCGGGTTATGCACACTATGCATGACGCCCAATGTTCGGTAACAGTCATCTTGTGATTTGACGATGATGCGCACAGCAAACATATCGAAAACATCTTCAAACGCTGAGCGCTTATTTCGCATTTTCTGGTACAGGCTATACAAATGTTTTTCACGCCCGTGCACCTGGGCGTCAATGCCGTTGTCTTCAAGTCTTGCCAACGCCAGAATTTCAAATTTCCTGACCAGCTCCTGACGATCTTTATTGCGCTTTAAAACCGCTTCCTGCAAAACTCGATGACGAGCGGGATACAAGGATTTAAACCCCAAATCCTCGAGCTCGTTTTTCATCTTGTAGATGCCCAGTCTATTCGCTATCGGCGCATAGACTTCCAACGTTTCACGGGCAATTCGGCGGCGCTTGTGATCTGGCATTGCCCCCAGAGTCCGCATGTTGTGGATTCGGTCAGCCAACTTGATCAAAATGACACGGATGTCATCAACCATAGCGAGCAGCATTTTCTGGAAGTTAGCGGCCTGAGCCTCAGCCTTTGACTTAAACTTGAGGTGTGTCAGCTTGCTGAGACCGTCAACGATTACAGCAACATCATCACCAAACTGTGTTTTTATCGTGTTGAGTGATATTGATGTATCTTCAACAACATCATGTAGGAGCGCCGCCATCACACTGCGATGGTCCATATTCATTTCGAAAACAATCTTCGCCACCGCAATCGGATGAAGAATATAGGGTTCGCCAGATACCCGCGCCTGGCCGACATGCGCTTTTTCAGCAACCATGTAGGCGCTGTAAACTTCCTCTACCTGTGCTTCATCGTAACGCCTCCGCATGAGTTTGCAGAGGTCTTCAATCTCGGATTGCTGACTGTTATTTTTTGGGGTTGGGGCGGGGTCAGGCAACGTCAGCTTCGGGGTTTCAAAGGTCCGTAGAGGGAGCGGAGATTGACGCTTCACCTATAGTATCCTCGATAGACCGGACCGGCAGTTCAGCACCGAGGGACTCTTGATTCATTAGGCCTTTTGCAATTTCACGCAGCGCAATCACGGTTGGCTTATCGTTTTCCGTGGGGACTAGCGGTTCCGCACCAAGCGAAATTTTTCGCGCACGCTTTGAAGCCTTTAAGACCAATTCAAAACGATTATCAACGTGTTCGAGGCAATCCTCTACAGTGACACGTGCCATATTTACTCCCGGGGAATTATTGAGTGTGACTCACCAATCGGATACTGGTGCGTACAAAATTATGATACTGATTATCCAGCCATCTTTCATTCTAGCGCCATTCACTAAGAAAACAACCCGAACGTCCCCAGCTGGTATGAATTACGGGGTATTCAAGACAACAAGCGTGTAATGACTTCCTGGCTAGCGTTGGTCTGGCGCACTGTTTTCACCCGCCTTGCCAAAACAATACCGCACAATTCATCAACAGCCTGCTGAAAATCGTCATTGATAATCAGATAGTCGTAATTCGAGAAATGACGCATATCATCAACGGCGTCGCTCAACCGTCGAGCGATAACTTCAGCCGTATCACTTTCACGACCGCGCAGCCTAGTCTCAAGTATTTCACGCGAAGGCGGCATAATAAACACACCACAAGCGTCCGGCATTAGGCGTCGCACCTGATCTGCACCCTGCCAATCTATTTCCAGAATGACGTCAATACCATTGGCAAGTGTTTGTTCTACCAGTATCTGAGAGGTACCGTAGAAATTATCAAATACGTTAGCATGCTCTAGAAATTCGCCGTTGCCAATCATCTCATGAAACTTTGCTTCATCTACAAAATGATAATCGACGCCTTCCTTATCAGCCGGCCGCATCGGACGAGTGGTATGAGAAACTGAAACAACAAGCTTATTAAGCCTTTCGCAAGCCGCACGAACCAAGCTGGTTTTTCCGGCACCAGAGGGTGCAGACAATATGAATAGTTGGGCCGTCATGTAATTCCACTAATGCAAGGGCATCGGGACGAATCTAACATTAAAAGCGCCCAACAACTGTGGGTCGCTGTAAGTCATCCCGAAGGGTTTTCAGCGGGGCAAATTGTAGCTTACTTTACGACTAAGCGCTGGCGATCATGCGCGAGTCATACGCGTCAACATCTGCTGCGATCAGCACTTCCACCAGACGATCACTGATCGGCAACCGAGTGGTTTGCTCAAAGTGCAAAAACATCGGATTAGCATCAACGTCAACCACCGCAAACTCGCCCTCGGGAGTGATGCGCATATCAATGGCGCAAAACCGCAGATCCAGTGTTGCTGAAACGCGTCGACAAATACGCTTGCCTTCCTGTGGGAGTTCAATCGGCCGCACATAGTCGCTGTGGATTGACGCGGGAAAATCTCCCCCCATCGGCTCGATCACACCAGAGAAAACAGAATCCCCGATAACGTAGGCTCGCACTTCATCACCAGCAATATATTCCTGATACTCAACCGGGGTGACCGGCAAGTCTGCAATATGACGGGCAATCTCGTCAATCTGGCCCATATTCCACGATGAGCTATTCCAGCCAGATGGCCGGTACATTAATTCTTCGTTCGTCAGACTGAAAAATGCCTGGACGCGTCGAAAGTCATTACTAACGATAATTTCTGGCACACGAATACCTTGAGTGCGAATCATCTGCAGCTGACGAATCCGGTAACGCGCATTATTGAGAGATTCTATCGGATTCACCCAATAACACTCCATGCCGCGAAACAAACTGCCAAGCGACGCCTCGGTCTCTCGCAGTTCTACTGCATCGGGCACTAAGCCCATCGCTCCGGTACTGGCAAGCAGATCATCCCAATGCCTGCAGTAAACCGAATTAACCGTCGACAAATCGATAGCCGACTGACCATCGCGATAGCGGATAGTCCCTGTCATTGGCAACGCACCATCAAACGTGACGGTCATGTCTTTAGGATATAGCCGGGGATCGAAATACGAAACACGATTTCCACGGGCGATAACCTTGTTATAAATAGCCGCTGCATGCTGATCCTCAGCAGTGCCTAAAACCAAAATCATTGTCTCTCCGAAGCTCGCTAGTATTTCTTACAACTTCAGTAGTTCACGATCTATACCATTGCGCAGTGAGATCGCAAAACATAATTTGGTCAAATACAATTTACCTCTTCAATCGGCTTTATTTTGGGTTTGGAGCCGTTTAAACACTACTAACGCACACTTTGCCCTTTAATAAAATCTATTTACGGCCGACCGAATTTGCCGCTCAATGGCACATAGAATTGTTTAGCAGCACAATTGTGATTTGTTGACACCACCGATCTAAAGCGTTGCCGTGACAGTGACACGTAGTAAAATGAGAGAGGGAGAGATTGAGGTACAGCGGGATAGACAGTCAGGCTTAACCGCTGACTGTCTACAAATTTTCAAGCAAACTGGCTGGCTATGAAGAGCTTAACTTCGCTTTCGATTGGGGATGTGCAGTGCCCGCTGATCTGCAGCAAGGGCCGCTTCATGGATCGCCTCACTTAGAGTGGGATGAGCAAAAACAGTGCGTGCGATATCCTCAGCAGTACCCTCGAACTCCATCACCATCACTCCGTGACCAATCAATTCTGAACTATGGCCACCTACGATATGCATGCCTAATAGTTTATCTGTCTCTTTGTCAGCTAATACTTTAACCATACCGCCAGTGTCACGCATTGCCTTGGCTCTACCACTTGCCGCAAAAGGAAAGACACCGCTTTTGTAATCACGCCCTTCTTCTTTAAGCTGCTCTTCTGTCTTCCCGACCCAGGAGATTTCAGGGTGTGTGTAAATAACCGACGGTATCGCTTCATAATTAAGATGACTTTGCTTTCCTGCTATTCGCTCCGCCACGACAACGCCTTCCTCTGACCCTTTGTGCGCCAGCATCGGACCACGAACCAGGTCACCAATTGCCCACACACCGGGCAGGTTTGTTTGACAGGCATCATTAACGTGTACCAGCCCACGTTCATCGATCAGCAAATCAGTCTCGGGGGATTTAAGTTGCTCAATGTTCGGTCGGCGACCTACTGCCACGATGACACGATCAACCTGCAGGGATTGATCACCGGATTGGTCGGTGTAATTCAACGTTACGCCACTGTCAGTCACTGTAGAAGAGGTCACACGAGCACCAAGCTTTATATCCAATCCCTGACGACCAAACTGTCGTAGTGAGTCCTTTGCAATTTGCTGATCAACCATTGGTAGAAATACATCTTGCGCTTCAAGGACAATGACTTCCGCACCAAGTCGGCGCCACACACTACCAAGCTCAAGACCAATGACACCCGCGCCGATCACACACAGCTTGCCGGGAACCTGTTCCCAATCAAGGGCACCTGAAGAATCAACAACAACATCATCGTGCAGTGGCACCGCACCAATTTCAATCGACTTAGAACCGGTAGCCAAAATAATGTTTTCAGCTGTGTGCAAAGATTTACCTGACTGACTGTCAGTCACCTCAACTTGACGTTCCGGTAAGAGCGCACCTGTGCCTTTGATCCACGTCACATTGTTCGCGCGAAATAAATGCTCGATACCGCCAGTCAGTTCCTGCACGATTTTATCTTTACTAGAAATCATTGAAGGTACATCCGCACGCACACCATCGATCTCGATACCGTGTGCAGACAGCCCCTGCGCTGCATTAAAATAAATCTGGCTACTCTCAAGCAATGCTTTCGAAGGGATGCAGCCAACATTCAAACAGGTACCGCCAAGCGCCGGATTACCTTGCTTATTGATCCATTCTTCAACACAAGCGGTCTTCAATCCAAGCTGTGCACACCGGATTGCCGCTATATAGCCTGCAGGCCCTGCTCCCAAAACAATCACATCAAAATTATCAGACATCTATATGCTCCTGAGGGAAGCGAATGATGTTTATCATTCACGCCCTGTCGTGGTGGTTGTGCAACGGAACCAATGAACCCAAACTAAAGTTCAGGACCGATGCGACAAAACTAATGATTGCAAACCCACATGCTATCCGCTTCACAAAATGAAACCAACAGCCAGCCAGTAGGATACGCTCTATTGTACCGCCGCTTGATTGTTATCGGCCGATGAACCCTGAATTTGCCTTAGGGGGCTGTCCGATAACTATGATCTACTGCGGGCGCGGTCTTTGGGCCAACTATTTCGATCATTTCGTTAAAAAAAACGACTATTCGCCTCTATCGATCGAAATATCTAACTCAGAATTTCACACCCTCGCGACGCCCCTAGCTCTCGGACAGCCACCGACGGGGACATCGCCATTGATGGCTTACGGCTAGGAAGGGGACCCTCAGACATTATTTGCCCGAGGGATAAGAGGGCTATCTGCTAGATATCAAGAAGTATCTTGGCTGGCTCTTCGACCAATTCTTTAATTGTTTTCAAGAACGATACGGCACCCTGCCCGTCGACGATGCGATGATCATAAGACAACGCCACATACATCATAGGTCGGATCACCACCTCACCATTGATAGCGACCGGGCGATCCTTAATAGTATGCATGCCAAGGATGGCACTTTGCGGCGGATTCAAGATCGGTGTAGACAACAGCGAGCCGAATACACCACCATTAGTAATAGTGAATGTACCACCAGTCAAATCATCCATACCCAGCTTGCCGGATTTGGCAAGACCTGCATACTCACCTATCCGCGTTTCGATATTGGCCAGAGATAAATTTTCCGCATCGCGAATAACCGGTACAACCAAACCACGCTCTGAAGACACCGCAATACCAACATCACAAAATCCGTGGTAAACCACATCATCGCCATCGAGTGACGCGTTGATATCTGGAAATCTTTTCAACGCTTCAGTAGCCGCTTTGACGAAGATCGACATAAAGCCAAGACGCACGCCGTGCGCTTTTTCAAATTGATCTTTATATTGTGCACGCAACTCTTTTATTGGCTGCATATCAACTTCGTTGAAAGTGGTGAGCATGGCAGTGGTTTGCGACGCTTCAAGCAAACGCTCTGCAATACGGGCCCGCAGACGACTCATGGGCACACGTCGCTCGGTGCGATCACCTGGAACAGGCATCGCAGTAGCCGCTGGCGCACTCTGAGCCGCTTGCGTAGGTGCTGAAGAGCCACCGCTCGCAGCCAGATGAGCACTGACGTCTTCTTTGCTTATGCGGCCATTTTTGCCACTGCCTGTTACCTGATCAGCGGTTATATTATTTTCAGCCATCATTTGACGAACCGCCGGACTGGTAGCACCACCAGACGCAGCAACCTCGGCAGATGCCGCCTGCGCGGGAGCAGCAGCGCTTACCTTCGGTGAAGCAGCTACAGCGCCCTCATCAACAATACCAAGAAGTTCCTGTGCAGTAACCAAAGCCCCCTCGTCCGCCACGATCGTCACCAAAACACCATCACACGGTGCCGGCACTTCAAGAACGACCTTGTCGGTTTCAACTTCGACAAGGACCTCGTCGCGCTTAACCGCATCTCCTGGTTTTTTCTGCCAAGCCAGAATTGTTGCGTCTGCCACTGACTCTGGTAACACAGGTACCTTTATCTCTGTACTCATTGGTTTTGTCGAAGCCTGTTTCGATGATAGTTTAGAGTTTGTCGGCGAGTTTAAAATTCTCGACCGGATGTTGACTATTTTCCTGCAGCGCCAGCGCCTCGGAAACGAGCTGATTTTGCTCTTTAATGTGCTGATTCGCGTAACCGACGGCTGGTGACGCCGACGGAGGTCTTCCGGAAAACTCCAGTATCTGACCTTCACGAAGCACACGTTCTATGCGATGCCGTGTTGCACGCCAAGCCCCCTGGTTTCGGGGTTCCTCCTGGCACCACACCACGCTTTTAGCGTTCGGGTATGAGGCAATTACTGATCGCATTTCCGTATACGGGAAAGGGTAAAGTTGTTCGACTCTTACCAATGCCACGTTGCTGACTCCTTCCTCACGCCTTTTCTCAAGAAGATCGTAGTACACTTTTCCGGAACAAAAGACCAATCGATCAATTGCGTTTTCGGGGAGCGAATCAATTTCTGGTATAACGGCGTGAAAATGCCCGTTTGCCAGATCTTCTAGAGTGTTTACTGCCAGCCGATGCCTCAGTAGGCTTTTAGGAGTCATTACTATCAGTGGTCGACGCATAGGCCGTAGCATTTGACGTCGAATCATATGATAAGCCTGAGCGGGCGTACTCGGCACCAGAACCTGCATATTGTCTTCGGCGCAAAGCTGTAGGAATCGCTCGAGTCTTGCCGATGAATGTTCAGGTCCCTGCCCTTCATAGCCATGCGGTAAAAACATAGCCATACCACACATGCGGCCCCATTTGGTTTCCCCTGAACTTATAAACTGATCAATCACTACCTGCGCACCGTTAGCAAAATCACCAAACTGCGCTTCCCAGATCACCATAGTTTCAGGATCCGCAGTCGCATAGCCATATTCAAACGCTAGTACGGCCTCTTCTGACAACACTGAGTCGATTACCAGAAAGTTGGGCTGATCAGGGAAAATATTCCGTAACGGCACATAAGTCGCTCCGTCATTTTGATTATGCAGCACCGCATGACGATGGAAAAAAGTACCTCGTCCGCAGTCCTGCCCGGACAAACGCACCGGGTGCCCGTGATGAAGCAGTGTTGCATAGGCTAAGTTTTCTGCGTAACCCCAGTCAATCGGCTGAGCACCAGCGGTCATTTTGCGACGATCCTCAACAATCTTCTTCACCCGCGACTGCAACAACAATCCTTCGGGCAAATCAGTTTGAGCATTAGCAAGCTCTTGCAACTTTTCAATTGGCAACGCAGTTTCGTACGGAATACGCCAATCTGAATTGCTGTAATCCACCCATGGAATATGATGCTTTTCTAAGTACTCATGGTCAATTTCAACACCGGGCGCCACTGTAATACCCGCATCCAGCTTGTCGCGATAACTCGCCACCAGGCTCTGCGGGTAATCGGCGTCGACCACGTTGGCACTCACTAGTTTGTCGGCATAAAGTTGCCTGGTAGTCGCTAGCGCTTTAATAGTTTTGTACATTAACGGCTGGGTTGCCGAAGGTTCATCGGCCTCGTTGTGACCGTGTCGGCGGTAACACACCAGATCAATGACCACATCTTTTTGAAATTCATTACGAAAATCCAACGCCAACTGACTGACAAACAATACAGCTTCCGGATCATCACCGTTAACGTGAAAAATAGGCGCATTAATTATTTTGGCAACATCAGTGGCGTACAGCGTCGATCGAGCGTCAGCCAGGTTGCTGGTGGTAAAGCCCACCTGATTGTTAACAACAATATGAATAGTACCCTTGGTTGAGAAACCACGGGAATCAGCCATGTTGAAGGTTTCCATCACCACGCCCTGTCCGGCGAATGCAGCATCACCGTGAATGCTGACCGGGATAACATTTTGACCTTCACTATCGCCATAGCGATCTTGCCGCGACCTGACCGAACCCTCTACCACAGGCGATACAATTTCAAGGTGAGACGGGTTAAACGCCAACGCCAGATGCATAAACTTACCAGCACTGGTTTTTATATCGGAAGAAAAACCCTGATGGTATTTCACGTCACCTGACGACAGATTTCTCTGGCTGGTGCCTTCAAATTCTGAGAAAAGTTCAGCTGGGTTTTTACCAAGAATATTCACCAGCACATTCAAGCGACCGCGATGCGCCATGCCTACAATCAATTCTTTGCACCCTGCATCGCTCGCACGCTGCACCAGAGAACCCATGATGACGATGAGACTTTCGCCGCCCTCTAATGAGAATCGCTTTTGACCCACGTATCGGGAATGGAGGTAACGCTCCATCCCTTCTGACGCCGTCAAACGCTCGAGTAACCATTTTTTTGAATCGACGCTGAGATCAGGTTTTGCCCAATAACTTTCAATGCGCTGCTGCAGCCATTTTTTTTGCGTGGTGTGATTGATATACATGTACTCGTATCCAATCGTGCCGCAATAAATTTTTTCAAGATGAGCAACAATATCGCCCAGCGTTGCGACGTCAATGCCATACAACGCTGGTGTTTTAAATTCTGTTTCCAGATCAGCCCCGGACAACCCGTTTTCATGAAGTTGAACTTCCCGGACGTCAACTTTTTCCATGTGATTGAGTGGATCAATGTCGGCCAGCTGATGCCCGCGGGTTCGATAGGCGTCTATCAGACTTCCCACCTGAATTTGCTTTCGCTGATGCTCTTCGGACGAGTCTGCTACCGGGCCACCCCGTTTAGCAGAATTTCGGGTAACGTTATAGAAGTGCTGACGAACCTCACTGTGCGGGACATCCCGAGCCTGCCCGTTAACCATGGGTAACTGCTCAAAATACTTTCGCCAAGACTCTGTCACTGAGTTAGGGTCGCGAAGGTAGCTTTCGTATTGTTGTTCGAGATACACAATGTTGCCACCGTCAAGCATCGAGGTATCTTGCAACATTTTCATACTGGACATTATTGTTTTCCGCAACCGATATGTTGTAGGTAGATAGTTAGCATAGATGATCGACAGTTTATTGCCACTTGAGACACGTCAAAAAAAAAGTGGTTCATTGTGAGCTGGCAAACACCTCTGCTCCAGCTCGATTCCGTCTGATTACCATCGCGATAATGAAGTGACGAAGGGTACCGCACTGGTGCTGTTGTTTCGAGTTACACAACCGATGTATAACGCCAACTTGATTAAATCATTTTTTGCAACGTTTTCAGTCTGTTTCACTACTGATCCCGATTCCAACGCTCAGGATGGGCCCAATGCCTTGCGTTCAACCAATCCGGCTCTGACTTATAACAGCGTATGTCAAAATCATACACCGTCACATGACTTGATTCGAACGGTATTGCACACAGTTCAACAAAGCCCATAGCCAAACTGTCGGCCAAAGACCAGTTTGATTGACCTATGGAGGTACCAGTGACGACATCACTCAAAACCAGGTGCAAAACTCTCTCCGCAAACATATCCCTGACACGACTCAGCAGATGCTTACCAATCACCAGTTTATGTTCGACATCAGCACTGTCAAACCTATGCACGACCAACGCCAATGAAAATTTCTTCGAGGGCGCCGGTTGGTCAAAAATTTCGTCGGGTGTCTTGATAATGCAATTGGTGAGAGGCTGTTTTTCACCAATAATCTTAATCAAATCCGCCGCCAAACAACCGGTAACCAACACAGGTTCACCAGATACCGGCCAGTGAGATAGCAGTAATTGATCAACGACAGCCTCGATATCTTGCGCCCCGGCTTGTCTGCTAGAAGAATTAATGTTTGTTTTTTTCCTGATACTGCTTTTTTTGCTCGTCAGTCGCTTCAGTTTGGTGCTTACTTTTCCACTCAGAATAGGGCATCCCGTAGACTAGCTCCCGAGCCTGATCCAGCTCAACATTCATATTTCGCTGCTCAGCTTCCTCGCGATACCATTTCGATAAGCAGTTTCGGCAAAACCCAGAGAGGTTCATAAGATCAATATTCTGAACGTCGGTACGATTTTGCAAATGACTGACCAAACGCCTGAAGGCGGCGGCTTCTAATTCTGTTTGCTCTTGTTTATTCATTCGAAATGCTGACTCACTCGTGTGGATAAAAAATTTAAGTATACTCCTAG